>CBIMJO010001195.1:0-3837 GCA_966244135.1 uncultured Actinocrispum sp.
AGAACCCGCGGTCCGCGGCATTGCGCTCCGCCGAGCGCCAGATCAGGCGCTCGAACCCGTCCCAGGCGTGCTCGGAGTCGAGCGCCTCGCGCGCGAAGCCGGCGATCTCCTCGAAGCCCTCGCGCACGACGGCGTCGACCAGCGCCTCCTTGGTCGGGAAGTGCCGGTAGACGGTCCCGACGCCGACCTCGGCCTGCTTGGCGACCGCGTTGAGCTGCAGTGACACACCTGCGTCGACCATCGCACGGGCGGCGTGCAGGATCAGCCGGCGGTTGCGCGCCGCGTCCCTTCGCCGCGGTGTGTCCGAGGTCGTGGCCATGTCGTCAGCCTACGACCAAAACGGATAGCAAGTCCAAATGGATAGATAATCCGTTTCTGCTAGCCTCGGCAGTGCACCACCAGACTCTGGGAAGGGAAGCCATCGTGGAACTTGGGATAGCACTGCCGACATCAGGCCCGCTCGCCTCGCCGGCCGCGATCGTGCGAGTCGCCCAGGAAGCGGAACGGCTCGAGTACGCCGCGGTGTGGACGTTCGAACGGCTGCTGCGGCCGGTCGACCCGGTCGTCACACCCGGCAGCACCGAGCCGCAGATCGTTCCCGAGGGCTACCGGACCGTCTACGAACCGCTGGTGACGCTCAGCCACGTCGCGGCGCTCACCAGCCGGATCAAGCTGGCCACCAGCGTGATCGACGCGCTGCTGCACCCACCCGTGGTGCTGGCGCGGCGGTTCGCCACGCTGGACCAGCTCAGCGGCGGCCGGGTGATCGCCGGGCTGGGCCAGGGCTGGATGCGCGAGGAGTTCCAGGCCGCGGGCGTGCCGGCCAGCCGGAAGGGCGCCGGTTTCGAGGAGGCCATCGGCGCCCTGCGCGCGGCGTGGGGACCGGACCCGGTGTCCTTCGACGGCCGGTTCTACAAGATCGCGCCATCGGAGATCAATCCCAAGCCGGTGCAGGACCGGATCCCCATCCTGGTCGGCGCCATGACCCCCAAGGGCATCGAGCGGGCGGCCCGGATCGCGGACGGGGTCAACCCGGTGGTGCTCTCCCGCGAGCACCTGCTGGGTGTGGCGGCGGCGTTCCGCGACGCCGCCCGGCAGGCGGGCCGCGACCCGGAAACCCTGAAGGTCGTCGCCCGCGCGAACGTGCCGGTCACCGAGAAGCCGATCGACACCGACCGCCCCTACCTCGGTGGCTCGCCCGAGCAGATCGCCGAGGACCTGGCCGGGCTGCGGGGCGACGGAATCGACCACGTGCTGTTCGCCAACCAGGCCCCGGTCGACCTGGACACGCACCTGGAGCTGATCCGGCGGCTGGCCGAGGTCAAACCGAACCGGTGAGCGTCCGGCAGGTCGCCGCCGTGCCCGGCGGCGACCTGCCACAAACTGCTAGTCCGGGCGCACGATCACCAGCGGGCACGGGGCGTGGTGCAGCGCGGCCTGGCTTGTCGAGCCCAGCAGCATCCCGGTCACTGTCCCGCGTCCGCGTGAACCGACCACGAGCAGCTGCGCGTCCTGTGCCTCCTGGATGAGGCTGTGCGCGGGGTGGTCGCGGGTGATCACACGCCGGACCTCGACGTCCGGGTACTTCTCCTGCCAGCCCGCCAGGCGCTCGGCCAGGATCTGCTGTTCCTCGGTCTGGACCTCGGCCCAGTCCACCGCGTACGGCACCATCGAGAAAGTGGCCGCCGCGATGGTGTCGCTCCAGGTGTGCACGGCGACCAGCGAGGCACCGCGGCGGGCGGCCTCGTCGTAGGCGAACGCGATCGCGGCCTCGCTCGCGGGCGAACCGTCGACGCCGACGACGACCGGTCCGCTCTCCGGTGCCTCCTCGCGGATCACCGCGACCGGGCACCGCCCGTGGGTGGCGACCGCGCCCGCGATGGAGCCCATCAGCAGATCGGCGAACCCGCCCTGGCCGCGGGCGCCGAGCACGACGAGCTCGGCGGACGCGGACTCATCGACCAGGACCTGCTGCGGGTAGCCGCGGATGAGGTCGGTCGTCACGTCGAGGTCCGGTGCGGTGGCCCGGGCGAGGTCCGCGGCGTCGGTCAGCCATTGGCGGCCGGCGGCCACGAGCGTGTCGGCGAGGGACACCGGCAGCGACGGCGAGCCGGGCGACGACGGGATCGCCACGTGCACGATGTGCAGCGGGGCCTTGCGCAGGACGGCCTCATGGGCCGCCCACCGCACGGCGTGCAGCGCGAGTGCCGAACCGTCGACGCCGACGATCACCGGTTGCATGTCAGTTTCCTTCCAGGGCAATGGATCGGACCATATCGACCGCGGTGAGCACGCCGACGACGTGCTTACCGGAGAACACCACGAGCGCGTCGGTGCCGTGCTCCTGCATGACCCGGGCGGCGTCCGAGCGGCTCGCCCGTTCGTCAACGGTGGGCGGTGGCCGGTGGCACAGCTCGGCGCAGGTGGGCAGCGGCCCGCGGTTGCGGGTCAGCAGTCCCAGCAGCAGATCCGTTTCGCTCACCAGTCCCACACACGTGCCGTCGGCCAGGACGGCCAGGTGGCGGATCTGGTTGGCGTGCATGGTCCGCAGGGCGGCGAGCACGTCCACGTCGTCCTCGACGGAGATCACCGGGGCGGTGGCCAGCTCGACCGCGAGCGCCGCACGGGCCGGGGCGCTCATGGCGTGGCCTCGGGGCGGACCACCACGACCGGGCACGGCGCGTGGTGCACGATGGCCTGGCTCGTCGAGCCGAGCAGCATGCCGTGATAGCCCCCGAGCCCGCGGCTGCCGACGACGATCAGCTCGGCGTCCTCGCCGTACTCGAGCAGGGCCCGCACCGGGTGCCCGCGGCTGACGATCCGGGTGATCGGCACGTCCGGGTACTTCTCCTGCCAGCCCGCGAGCCGCTGCGCGAGCAGTTCCCGTTCGCGTTCGGCCAGGAACGTGGTGTCGAAGGCGACCTTGTCGTCGTTCAGCTCGGGGTCGATGAAGACCTCTTCCCAGGTGTGCACCGCGACCAGCGGCCGGCCGCGCAGGGAGGCCTCCTCGATCGCGAACTGGATCGCCGCTTCGCTGGTCGGCGACCCGTCGACGCCGACCACGACCTGGCCCCGCAGTTCATGGGAACCCAACGGCGGCGTGCGCACGATGGTGACCGGGCAGCTCGCCCCGCTCACGACCGCGTTGGCGATCGAACCGATCAGCATGCCGGTGAACCCGCCGATGCCCTTCTCCCCCAGCACGATCATCGACGCACTCGCGGCGAGGCGGATGAACGTGGGCACGATCTCGCCGACGATCTGCTCAACACCGGGGTTGAGCTCGCGGATCTCGTCAGCTGCCGCCCGCAGCCACTTCTCGCCCTGGGCGAGCAGGGCCGGGCGTATCGCCGCGGCGGTCTCCGGCTCGGCGTATCGTCCAGCCGGATCGGGCTGGACGTGCACGAGCCCCAGCGGGACCTGCCGGATCCTGGCCTCGGTGGCGGCCCAGCGGACGGCGGCCAGGGCCGCCGGCGAGCCGTCGACACCTACGACGATCGGCCGGTGGTGTTCGGAGACGGTACGCATCAGGGTTCCTCCACGTCGGCTTGTTTGCTGATGCCGACGATCCCCGTTGCGCCCCGGTGGAGTGCAGTGGCGACCGGCCCGGGCCGGTGGGCCGTTGGTCCCTACTGAAGCGATCCCCCCGGCCGCCACGATGGCGCCATGACCGAGTGGATCGCGCACCCCGAAACACACAACGGCGGCGTGATGCTCGTGGGCGCCTCGCCGGACTTTTGGAAATTGACCGGCCCAGATCAAGCGGCAATCGCGCCTCTCGACGCTGATCAGATTCTTCTCAATCAGCCGCTCGCCGATGAGTTAGGCGTCAAAGCG
>CBIMJO010001196.1:0-3835 GCA_966244135.1 uncultured Actinocrispum sp.
CGGCTGGCCCAGAAGATGCACCAGCTGCAGTCCAGGTCCATCACCATCGCGGTGAACTACCGGGTGACTGCCGGCCGAATCTGGGACGGCACCAAGTTCGTCAACGTCGGCCTTCGGGCCGCTGGCGGTCCGATCCGCAAGGGTCACCCGTACATCGTCGGTGAACAGGGCCCAGAGCTGATCATGCCCCGCGGCGACGGCGAGGTGCTGTCCTCCAAGGACACGGCCGCGGCGATGGCTGGCGGCAACGGCCGGGCCGTGTCCGCGCCCGGTGCCGGAGGTGAGGTGCTACAGCCCATCGTCATCCAGATGGACACCGGCGTGGTGTGGCGGGGGCTGATCAAGTACGGCCGCGAACTCGGCTTCCAGATCGTCCCAGCATGACCGCCGCGATCGAGCTGTTCTACGACAACGGGCTGCGCCGGAAGTGGCAGGACGACTCGACCCGCACCTACAGCGAGTGGTCCTACAACGGGACCCTGACCTTGAGCCGCCCGTACACCGCGCAGGAGAACCAGCAGGCCGACGACCGGGCCAGGCAGGGAGTCACCGGCGGCTTCGAGTCGAAGATCCGGCAACGGGCTGAGCAGGCACTGCAGACGAACACCGACTTCCTCGCGCTGGACCCGCCGACGAACGCGCAGGTGTTGGCGCAGGTCCGGGCGCTGACCCAGGAGGCTTCCGCGCTGATCCGGCTGGTGCTGCGCCGGTTCGACTCCGATGCGTAGGAGGTCGCCGCAGTGACGACGATCACCGACACCTTCACCCGGGCCGACTCGACCACCACCCTCGGGTCGACCGAGTCCCCGGTCCTGGCGTGGACCGTGCGACAGGGCACCTGGGGTGTCAACACCAACCGGGCCTACTCCGTCACCAATGCCGACGGAGACACCGTTACGGTCAGCGTCGGGCAGGCCGACATGGCCGTCGCCGCGAAGATCATCGGCCCCGGCGCGGGCCGTCTGCCGGCTGTCGTCGCACGGTACGTCGACCTGAACAACTCCTATCGGGCCGAGTCTCGGGCCGATCTGGGGACGGTGGCACTGTTCCGCCGCATCGGCGGCTCGGACACCCAGATCACCACCATGACGTTCGCCGATGGCGACGTGGTCGGGCTGTCGACGGTCGAGGAGTCAGGCTCGACCCGGGTCATCCTGTACAAGAACAGCGTCCAGCAGTACTCCACCCTCGACTCCACGGCGGGTCGCCCAGCCGGGACGCACGCCGGACTCCGCTGGGCGGGTGCCATTTCGGGGGCGTACTTCGACGACTTCACCGTCGACTACACGCCGCCGCCGGCGCCCTCACCCGAGCCGAGTCCGGCCGAGCATGTCCGGGTGGAGGTGGCGTTCACGGCCAGCCCGGACGACCCGGCCCCCGCGTTCACCGACCTGACCAGCAGGCTCGACCGGGCCGCCGGGATCGGGATCACCCGCGGCCGGCAGGACGAGTACGGGGCGGTGCAGCCGGGCCGGTGCTCCCTGACCCTGGACAACACCGACGGGGCGCTGACCGCAGGGAAGGCCAGCTCGTCGTTCTACCCGTACGTGAAGCCGTCACGGCGGATGCGGGTCACCTACCGCAACCCCACCACGGCAGGGAACCTGCTGACCGCGAACCAGGCCTCCATCGAGACCTCGAGCAACGACTACGCGACGACGTCGGCGTTCGGGTTCATCGGCGGGGCCACGAAGGTCCGCTCGTCCACCCACGCTCTCGACGGGACGTGGTCGCTGCACGTCACCTGGCCCACCACCGGCGCAGGCAACACGGCAATCATGTTCACCCCGGTCTCGGGGCTGGTCGCCGGAAGGCAGTACATCCTCTCCCTGTCCGTGTGGGTGCCCACCGGCTCACCGGGCGTGAAAGCGGACGTGCTGCTCACCAACGCATCCGCGGTGTCCACCGTGTTCGACGCCTGGCAGCGGCTGTCCGTGGTGTTCACCGCTGTCAACGAGACCCATCAGGTCGGCGTGTCCGTGGTCAATTCCACCGCCGGCAACGACGTGTGGGTCGACGCGGTGATGCTCGACGAGGGCTCCACGCTGCGCGCCTTCACGACGACGGCCCCGGCCATCGAGTACCGCTACGACGGGTACGTCGAGGAGTGGCCAACGGAGTGGCCCGGCGGGAACAAGTACACCCAGGCCACGATCACCGCAGTGGACCTGCTGGCCCGGCTCGGCACCAAGCGCAAGCTCCGGTCGGTGGTCGAGGAGACGGTCCTGCTGGCCAACCCGGTGGCCTACTACACCCTGGGTGAGCCGGAGGACTCGCTCTACGCCGGGGATGTGGCCGCTCGCGGTGGTATGCCGCTGTCCATAGTGCAGATCGGTGCCGGCGGTGGGACGCTGACCTTCGGCACCGGCACCGGACCCGGCACCGACGGCCTGCCCGCGCCCATGTTCGCCCCGTCGTCGACTACCAGCGGTTGGCGACTTGGCTCGGAGCTGTTCATGGTAGGCGGTGACGAGCCGGGCAACTCGGTCGGCTGGATCTATGACGTGGGCGTCCGGGCTTCCATCGCCAGCAGCTACAGCGGCGCGGTGACGTCGATCATCCAGCTGCTCGACCCGTTCGGGTTCTACCTGGCACTGCGGATGAACGCTACCGGCAAGTTCGTCGCCCAGTACTGGGACCCGTGGGACGGCTCCTACCGGGTCAGCATCACGTCGGCGAACTCCTACAACGACGGGCAGACCCACAATCCCGGCGTCACCATGACCCAGTCCGGTGGGACTGTCACCGTCACCTTGTGGGATGGCTCGGACAACCTCGGGTCGGGCACGTTCTCGGTGGCGCAGCTGCCGAAGTTCACCAGGCTGTATGTGGGTGGTGGCCGGCAGGACGAGGCGTTCACCGGGACCCTGTCCCATGTGGCCGTTTTCAACACGGTCACGTCGGCACAGCTGGGGGCCATGTCCATCGCCGCCGCGAACGGGTTCGCTGGGGAGCGGTCCGATGAGCGCATCGCCCGGATCGCCTCGTGGGTTGGGTTGCCCACCGTCCGGCAGATTCTCGACACCGGGCAGTCCACGTCCATCGCCCACGTCGACCCGACCGGCAAGAAGCCGCTGGACTACATGCAGCAGATCGCGGACACCGAGGGTGGGGTCCTGTTCGCCGACCGGCAGGGCCGGCTGGTGTTCTACTCCCGGGCCCGCGCGTACACCGCACAGTCGGTGACCGCGTCGGTGGACGCCCACGACGTGGCGCAGGACACCTCGCCGCGAGAGTCCAAGCAGGAGCTGGTCAACGACGTGACCGGCAAGCGCACCGACGGCGGCCCCGAGATCCGGATCCTCGACCTGGCCTCGGCGGTTGAGCACGGATACTACGAGGAGTCCCGCGATCTGGCGGTGACCACCGACAACGAGGTGCTGGCCGCGCTGCAATGGCTGATCGGGCAGCATTCTCAGCCGAGGGTGCGAGTCCCCGACGTGGCCCTCGACGCGATGACGAACACGGCGATCCAAGCCCAGGTGCGGGCCATCGACGTGTGGTCCCGGGTGCAGGTCACAGCCACACCCACACAGGCCCACGCCTCGACGTGGGACCTGCTGGCGCAGGGCTACACAGAGTCCATCTCCCTGTCCGGGTGGCAGGTCACCGTCAACGCCACCGCCTACGACCAGATCCAAGCGCTCCGCTATGACGATCCGGCATCGCAGTACGACTCCACGTTCAGCTACGTCTACTGAAGGGCAGATGCCGTGGGCACCATTCCCACCCCCCCGACAATTGCCACCCTTGAGTTCGCGACTTCGGCGAAGATCAACCAGCTTCGGGACTGTGTGAACTTCTGGTCGCTGACCCCACGCTGCTTCGCCTACCG
>CBIMJO010001197.1:0-3835 GCA_966244135.1 uncultured Actinocrispum sp.
CCCAGCCGCGCGGCCTCGGACAACCGACGGCCGACGTTCCCCACCCGGCGCACCTCACCGGCCAGCCCGACCTCGCCGATGATCACCATGTCCGGCGGCAACGGGATGTCGAGCTTCGCGCTGGCCACCGCCATCGCCAAAGCCAGATCGCCCGCAGGCTCGATGATCCGCATTCCGCCCACGGTCGCGGCGAAAACGTCCGACTTGCCCAACGGCAGACTCGCCCGGCGCTCCAGGACGGCGAGCACCTTGGCCACCCGGGACGACTCCAGACCGTTCACGGCACGCCGAGGCATGGGCAGGTCCGACGGGGCCACCAGAGCCTGAACCTCCCCCAGCAGAGCCCGTTTGCCCTCGGTAATGACCGTGATAGCCGTCCCCGCGACCCCTACGTTCCGCTGGTTCATGAAGATCCCGGAGGGGTCGGGCACGCCGAGGATGCCGTCCTCGACCATCTCGAAGCAGCCGACCTCGTCCGCCGGTCCGAACCGGTTCTTCACCCCACGCACCAGTCGCAACGACGAGTACTTGTCCCCCTCGAACTGCAGCACCACGTCGACCAGGTGCTCGAGCACGCGCGGCCCGGCGACCGAACCCTCCTTGGTGACGTGCCCGACGAGGATCACCGGCAGCCCGCGTTCCTTCGCCAGCGCCACCAGACCCGCGGTCACCGCGCGGACCTGCGTGACCCCACCGGCGGAGCTGTCGACGGCGGGCGACGACATCGTCTGCACGGAGTCGATGACGAGCATGGTCGGCTTGACCGCGTCGACATGACCGATGACGGTCGCGAGGTCGCTCTCCGAGGCCAGGTACATCTCCTGGTGGACGTTCCCGGTCCGCTCCGCGCGCAGCCGGACCTGACCCGCGGACTCCTCACCGGTGATGTACAGCGACCGCCCGGTCGAGCCATCGCGCGAGGCCCACTGGTACGCGACCTCCAGCAACAGGGTCGACTTGCCCACCCCGGGCTCACCCGCGAGCAGCACCACCGCACCCGGCACGAGACCGCCGCCGAGCACGCGGTCCAGCTCCGGCACACCAGTGACTACAGCGCGCGCGGACTCGACGTCGACCTCAGCGATCGGGCGCGCGGGCGAGCTCGGCGCTCCCGCGACGATCTTGGCCAGCGCCGGGCTGGCCGTCGCGACCTCGTCGATCGTCCCCCAGGCCTGGCACTCCGGGCACCGGCCGAACCACTTGGGCGCGATCGCCCCGCACTCACCGCACCGGTACGACGGCCCCGCCTTTTTCACCACGGCAGCAACCTAGCGGTCGCCGCCGACAGTTCAGGGCGACTCTTCGATCGCGGGCTTGCGTGGCGTGGTGGGCGTGGCGATCGGCACGGTCACCGTGGTCTGGCCGCTGGCGAAGACGAAGGTGATGTCGATCGTCTTGCCGGAGATGATCTCCTGGGTCAGGCCGGTGATCACGATGTTGATCTGGCCGATGACGACCGGTTTGGCGGAGCTGGTGGTGGTCGGCGCGCTCGAGCTGGTGGCAGCGCTACCCGAGGCGCTACCCGAGGCACTGCCGGACGCATTGCCCGAGGCCGAAGGCGGCGTGACGGAGCCGGACGGGGCGCTGGGCGTCGTGGTGGTCGTCACGGTCGCCGACGAGGAGGACGACTTCGTGGTGCCGCCCGAGCCGAGGTCGATCACGAGGGACGTGCCCGCGGGCAGCTTGCGGTCACCGGTGATCTCGGCCTCGCCGACCGTGCTGGTCACGCCGACCAGCTGGTCGTCGGCCTGCCCGGCGTTCACGATGACGCCCTCGACGACCGCGTCCTCACCGGACCGGTAGACGCCGTCCTGCGGATATGCGAGCCGGACATCGCGGACGGCGATGGTGCCGGCCTGGCCGGTACCGCCGTTCACCGCGGGTTCCATCCCGGAGGTCTGGGCGATCTGGCCGGCCCCGCAGCCGGCGAGCGCCAGCGCGAGCCCCACGGCCGCCGGGGCGACGCGCAGCCATCCGGTGGAGTTCAGTCGTGCTCGACTCACGGTTGCCGGTCCTTCCTGGGAACGCATTACGGCCCGTCTGCCGCCGAAGCGTATCCGGCCGCCGTGATTGGCCTTCCGGCGCCTCGCCCGCACCGGCCACCGGTCGTCCACTGTGGAGCGGAAGCAGGCTTGACAAGATCGTTTTTCCGGCTCCCGCAGCATGGTTGCCAGTATTTTGTCAACCCCCATGCGGTCCATCCTCGTGCCGCTGACCTGCGCTTACCCGTTTCGAGCCGAGCTGAGGGGGATTGCGGGACGTGTTAGAATAGGGTCAGCGAAAGGGGCAGAGGACACATGGTTTTCAAGGTCGGAGAGACCGTCGTCTACCCGCACCACGGTGCCGCTCTCATCGAAGCAATAGAGACCCGCGTGATCAAGGGCGAGGAGAAGAAGTACCTCGTTCTCAAGGTCGCGCAAGGTGATCTCACGGTTCGCGTACCCGCTGACAACGCCGAGATCGTAGGCGTGCGGGACGTCGTGGGTCAGGAAGGTCTCAACCGAGTCTTCGATGTTCTGCGTGCTCCTCACACTGAGGAGCCGACCAACTGGTCACGGCGGTATAAGGCCAACCTCGAGAAGCTCGCCTCCGGCGATGTGAACAAGGTGGCCGAAGTGGTGCGAGACCTCTGGCGGCGTGAGAAGGACCGTGGCCTGTCCGCGGGCGAGAAGCGGATGCTGGCCAAGGCGAGGCAGATTCTGGTCAGCGAACTGGCGCTGGCCGAGGGCACCGACGAGGACAAGGCGGAAGTCCTCCTCGACGAGGTCCTGGCCACAGCCGCGGCGGTCTGAACACACACCGCAGACAACAACACAGGCGGAAAGAGTCCTCGGACGCGATGAACAGAGCCGTCGCGCTCGTGATTCCGGCTACTTCCGTGCATGGCATCTCACTCACCAAGCGTGCCGTGCGTGGCCTGCTCGATGCAGGCTGCGTTCGGCACGTTTTTATTTGTACTCCTGATCCGCCGGCGTGGTCCGTGACCGATCACGTGAGTGTCGTCATAGGCGATGTGAAAGCCGGTCTCGCCGAGGCGATGCGGATCTTGCCAGACACCCGGTACGTGCTCGTGCACGAGGCCTCCCGTGCGGCGACGCCGCCCGAGGTGGTAAAGGCAGTGGTGGCGGAGCTGGAGCGAGGGGCTCAGGCGGTCGTGCCGGTGCTGCCGTTGACGGACACGGTCAAAGAGGTCGACGAGGATGGCCGGATCCTCGGTACCCGCGACCGGTCCGGGATACGTGTCATGCAGTCCCCTCTCGGTGTGACTACAGAACTGCTGCAGGCCGCGGAGGGCCCGCTGCCTGCTGGTCTCGGTGTCGCACTGACCACAGTGCCTGGGCACCCGCAAGGCCTGCGCATCAGGACGGCGTTCGACGTCGCTACCGTGACGCCGTGATCCCACGCGTTGGCACCGGTTCGGACGTGCATCCCGTCGAGGCTGGGCGGGAGTGCTGGCTGGCCGGGTTGCGCTGGGATGGCGCCGACGGCTGCGCCGGGCACTCCGACGGCGACGTTGCCGCGCACGCGTTGTGTGACGCTGTTCTCGCCGCCGCGGGCCTGGGTGACCTGGGGGCGGTGTTCGGCACCGGCGATCCGCGCTGGCAGGGCGCGCATGGCGTCGAGTTGCTCACCGAGGTCCGCCGGCGGATCGAGGCGGCCGGGTTCCGGCTGGGCAACGCGTCGGTGCAGGTCATCGGGAACGCGCCCAAGATCAGCAAGCGCCGTGACGAGGCCCAGCAGGTGCTGTCCGAGGCCATCGGCGGCCCGGTCTCGGTGTCCGGCACGACCACCGACGGCCTTGGTCTCACCGGCCGTGGTGAAGGGATCGCGGCGA
>CBIMJO010001198.1:0-3831 GCA_966244135.1 uncultured Actinocrispum sp.
CCGGGCGATGGTGCTGGCGATGGTATTGGGTGGGTTGCGGCGCTGCGAAGTGCTGGGCCTGCGGTGTGAGGACCTGCGGGCCGCTACGCGGCGGGTGTTCATCGCCGAGGGCAAGGGCGGACATCAGCGACTGATCCCGGTCTCGACGCGGTTTTCGACGCGGTGGCCGTCTATCTGGATGCCGAACGGCCCGCCGAGACCGGCACCGAGAAGGTGTTCGTGGTGTTGAAAGGGCCACGCCGCGGCTCACCGCTGACGGCTGCCGGTCTGGATGAGATCCTCGCCGGTGCCCGGTGCCGCGCGGGATTGCGTCACGGCACCTGCCATCAGCTGCGGCATACGTGTCTGACCCGGTTGCGGGAGGCGGGGATGGCCTTGGAGGCGGTGCAGGCGCAGGCCGGGCACGCGTCCATCGAGTCCACTCGGATCTACCTGCACCTGGCCGATGACTGGCTGGCCGGGCAGTACCGGCGGGCGGCCGAGGCGATCGACGCCCAGGTCCTCACGGGTCAGCCGATCCCGCCCACCGGTGGTGCCCGGTGAGCGGGTCGCTGCTGCCGAGCTGGGACGAGCGCCATCTGCCGGCCGGTGCTGGTGGCCACGATGCGCCGCTACCTGCAGCAGGTGGCCTGCTTACTGCGGCCGCGCAGTGTCGGCGGTGTTGACTTGGCGCTGCGGTGTTTCGTGGCGTTCCTGCTCGAGACGCAATCCGATGTCATGTCCATAGCTGCGGTGGGTCGCCGGCACATCGAGGACTACAAGCCCTGGCTGGCTTCTCGTCCAGGCCGCAGCAGCGGGCGGGTCACCGCCACCACGATCGCGCACCGGCTGGGCACGTTGCGGATGTTCTTCGTGCGCATCGAGGAATGGGACTGGGACGAGGCGCCAGGGCGGGTGCCGATCGTGGCGGGTGACCTGCCGCGTCAAGACCGGCCGCTGCCCAAGGCATTGGATGATCCCGCCGCGGCCCGGTTCTTGCGCGCCGCGCAGGCCGAGCCACGGCACCTGACCCGGGTGGTCTGTGAAGTGTTGCTGCGCACCGGGTTGCGGGTTGGCGAGTTCACCGCCCTCACCGCGGACGCCGTGGTCGTCATTGGCGTTGGTCACTGGCTGCACGTCCCGGTCGGCAAACTGCACGACGACCGCTATCTGCCCCTGCACCCGCACCTAGTCACGCTGATCGACGACTACCGCCAAGCCCACGTCCGCCCAGGGCATCCTTTGTTGCTGCCACGGGAAAACGGCCGTCCGCTCGATCGGCACACTGTCACCAGGTTGATCAACAAAGCCGCCGCTTCCGCAGGGCTGGGCCACGTTCATCCGCATCAGCTGCGGCATACCCTTGCCACGCAAGCGAGCAACCGGGGGATGAGCCTGGAGGCCATCGCCGCGCTGCTGGGTCACCACCGCCTCGACATGACCTTGCGCTACGCGAAAATCGCCAACCGCACCGTCGCCGAGGAATACTTCGCCGTCACCGACAAAGTCGAAGCACTCTACGGCCAGCCCACCTCACTGCCCGCTGACGCGGCCGGACCGAAGATGACCAAGCTGCGCCGCGAGCACTACCGCATGCTCGGAAACGGTTACTGCGCAAGGCCTTCACAACTCGACTGCGCCTTCGAATCGATCTGCGAGACCTGCACCTACTTCCAGCCCACCATCGAGTTCCGGCCCACCCTGCAACGCCAACACGACGACGCCAAACCAAACAACAGACCGGACGCCAACAACTGTTCGAACGCCTCCTCGAGCGAATCGACACCAACGAGGCATCATGACCCACTTGACAAAGATCACCCGCATAATGCCGCGAAGCGGTCACCTCACGAGAGATCACAAAGGACACACGCTCATGCCGATGGGCGTACGTAGCCGATATGTCAGAAGACGACGAGATCTGACAATGGTGTCGGTAATTGGCTGGTGACCGCCGACACCTCCTTTCACGGTGTCCAGGTCTCCCACACGCTGTCGGCCCGAACATCATCCGGCCCAGCCATTTCCCGTCGATCGATCTGCAGGCCGCGACAGCGTCGGTGTTTGGTCGGCAAGCACGGTCATCTTGTGGTGGCGCGGATCAGCCGGCCGACTCGGCCGCGGAGGTGGATGAACTCGGGCAGTTCCCGGGTGGTGATCTGGTCGCGTTGCCGTGGCAGGTCGACAGCGAGGTCGCCGATCACTCGCCCGGGAGCGTGTCCGAGTACGACGACGCGGTCGCCGACGTACACGCTTTCGTCGATGTCGTGGGTGACCAGCAGGATGGTCATGCCACGGTTCGCCCGGACGCTGAGGAGCAGGTCCTCCAGGTCCTCGCGGGTCTGCGCGTCAACGGAGCCGAATGGCTCGTCCATCAGCAGCAGCGTGGGCTGGTATGCCAATGCTCGTGCGATCGAGACGCGTTGCTGCATGCCACCGGAAAGCTGCCAGGGGTACTGCCGCGCCGCGTCGGCGAGCTGTACCGCTTCGAGTGCCTCGACCGCCGCCGCGCCGCGGGCTCTGCGGCGCATTCCGTTTCCCCGCAAGGGCAGGGCGACATTGTCGCGGACCGACAGCCAGGGCAACAGCGTGCGGGAGTAGTCCTGGAAGACCATTGCGAGGTTGTCCGGCGTGCCGTCGACCGGTGTGCCGTCGAGCCGGATCTGCCCGCTGGTTGGGCGGAGCAGCCCGGCGATCGCGCGGAGCAAGGTGGACTTGCCGCACCCGGAGCGGCCCACGATGCTCACCAGTTCACCGTCGCCGACCGTCAGAGTCACGTCTTCGAGGACGTTGGGGCCAGGCAGGCGATACGCGTGGGAGACCTCTTCCACCTCCAGCATTACCGGTCACAGACCGAACAGCAGCTCGGCGTTCGCCTGGAAGAACGCCTTCTTGGCCGCGTCATCGATCGGCAGATCGTCCTGTATGGACACTTCGTCGATCACGTACTGGTAGGGGTAGTCCATCGCGTAGAGCACCCGGTCAGGGCCGAGCACGTCGCGGCAGAACATGATCGCCGGATGCCAGGCCATCCCGCTCGTGGTGACCCAGACGTTTTTCCGCAGATAGTCGCTGGGCTTGCCGGCGATCGGCCGTACGGCGTCGTACCTGCCCGAACGGACGGTGGCGGCATGCATGTAGTCCAGCCGGTAGAGCCAGAACGGTAACGCCTCGCCGAGGTGACCGAGTACGACCCTGAGCCGGGGGAACCGGTCGAACACGCCTGCGGTGATCATGCGGAGCAGGTGCATGCCGGTCTCCACCGCGAACCCGTAGATCGCCCCGTCCAGGCCGGCTTCCAGCAACGGCTGGATCATGGTGCGGGGCGGTGCGGTGGGGTGCAGGTAGATCGGGGTGTCCAGCGCCTCGGCGGCCTCCAGGATGGGCCAGAACTTCTGGTCGTCCAAGTACTCGCCGTGGGTGTGCGAGTTGATGATCACGCCTCTGAAGCCCAGGCTGGTGCCGCGCTCGATTTCCCTGGCCGCGGCCGGTGGGTCCTGCGGAGCGACCGCGGTCAGGCCGGTGAAGCGGTCGGGGTGGCGCCGGCATGCCTCCGCGAGCCGGTCATTGGCCACGATCGCCATGGCCACCGCTTGGTCGGGGGCGAGCACCTGGATGCCAGGCGCGGTCAGCGAGATGATCTGCCGGGCGATGCCCGCGGCGTCCATGTCAGCGAGCCGGAGTTCGCCGAGATCCTGGAGGCGTTCGGCGACCGTCCGGGCCCGCTCGCTGCCGTGCCGGGCGTAGAAGCCGACCAGACTGACGAATCCAGGATCCAGATCCGTTCCGGTGTCGAGCATGTTCCGCCACAGCGTCATCAACTCCGGGGGTGCGAAGGCTTCCTCGGTGGCG
>CBIMJO010001199.1:0-3830 GCA_966244135.1 uncultured Actinocrispum sp.
CACGGCGTCGCGGTAGCCACGCGCGGCGTCCGGCGGCGGCGGGCAGGCCAGGGCGGCCACCCGGACCAGCGCGAACGGCGCCACCCGCGGGCTCGTCATCGCTCACTCTCCCTCTGCGGATCGGCGGCCCGGTGGTGCTCCCCGGCACCACCGGACGGCGAGTTCTGGACAAGAAAGCTGGTCAGAAGACGTCGGTCGTGGGCAGGTTCGGCTGGCAGCAGCAGCACGACGAGCTGCCGCAGGAGCACGACGACGGCGTGCCGGAGGCGGCCGACTCGGGCAGCGCCACGGCGTCGCGCATGGACGTCACGGCGAGGTCGTCGAGCTGCAGGTCCTCCACGTCGAAAGTGAGATCCTTCATTGAGATTCACCTCCTCCCCTGGTGAGGACCACTGTCGGGCAGAGCACGCAAGCAGGCCGCAACAGATGTCCAAGAGCGTGAACTCGCAGCTGCGTAGGCTCGTGTGGTACATAACCCGCGCATGACCGGTGAGCTGGGCAAACTTCCGGTCCGTGCGGGACAGGTGAGCCTTACTTGAGCTGATACGGCAGGCTGGGAGACATGGCGAACAGCACGGACGGCACGGCCCGCATCGCGGTGACCGGCCTCGCGACGATGGGCAGCAACCTGGCGCGCAACCTCGCCCGCCACGGGTACAAGGTGGCTGTGCACAACCGGTCGTACGCGAAGACCAAGGCGTTGATCGAGCAGCACGGCCACGAGGGCGAGTTCGTCCCCGCCGAGACCGCGGCCGACCTGGTCGCCTCGCTGGCCAAGCCGCGCCAGGTGATCATCATGGTCAAGGCCGGGGCGCCGACCGACGCGGTCATCGACGAGCTGGCCGACCTGATGGAACCCGGCGACATGATCATCGACGGCGGCAACGCGCACTTCGCCGACACCCGCCGTCGCGAGGCCGCGCTGCGCGACCGCGGCCTGCACTTCGTCGGCGCGGGCATCTCCGGCGGCGAGGAGGGCGCGCTCAACGGGCCGAGCATCATGCCCGGCGGTTCGCCCGAGTCCTACAAGCACCTCGGCCCGGTGCTGGAGTCGATCGCCGCCCAGGTCGACGGCCAGGCCTGCTGCGTGCACGTCGGCCCGGACGGCGCCGGCCACTTCGTCAAGATGGTGCACAACGGCATCGAGTACGCCGACATGCAGCTCATCGCCGAGTCCTACGACCTGCTGCGCCGCGCCGGGGGCCTGTCGCCCGCCGAGATCGGCGACGTGTTCCGCACCTGGAACTCCGGCGACCTGGAGTCCTACCTGGTGGAGATCACCGCCGAGGTGCTCGGGCACGTCGACGCGGCCACCGGCAAGCCGTTCGTGGACATCGTGCAGGACCGGGCCGAGCAGAAGGGCACCGGCCGCTGGACCGTCCAGGAGGCCCTGGAGCTGGGCATCCCGGTGACCGGGATCGCCGAGGCGGTGTTCGCCCGGTCGCTGTCCTCGCGGGTGGACCAGCGCGAGGCGCTGGAGTCCTCGTCCGATGTGCCCGTTTCGGTGCCGGACACCCTGGTCGACGACGTCCGCGCGGCGCTGTACGCGTCCAAGGTCGTCGCCTACGCGCAGGGATTCGACCAGATCCAGGCGGCCAGCGAGCAGTACGACTGGGACATCGACCGCGGCGCGATGGCGACCATCTGGCGCGGCGGCTGCATCATCCGCGCGGTGTTCCTCAACCGCATCCGCGAGGCCTACGAGAAGAACCCGGACCTGCCGTCCCTGCTGGTCGACGACTACTTCAAGGCCGCTGTGGACAACGCCGTGGACGCGTGGCGCCGGGTCGTCGTGACCGCCGTGCAGGCGAATGTCCCGGTCCCGGGCTTCTCCTCGGCGCTGGCGTACTACGACGCGCTGCGGTCCAACCGCCTGCCAGCGGCACTGATCCAGGGTTTGCGAGACTTCTTCGGTGCGCACACCTACCGCAGGACCGATCGGGAGGGGACCTTCCACACCCTCTGGGGCGCCGACCGGTCCGAAGTGGACGCCTGAGCCCCGGCGGCACGTCTGGCCCCTCGGTCTGGTGACCGGGGGCTTCGGCGTGGTCGCCGCCCTGGCCGCGTTGCGGGTCGCACTCCCGAGCTGGGTGCGGCCCGCGGCGCACATGCTGTGCCAAGGACCCCACGGCCGCCTGCACGGCGGCCTGTTCGCCGTTGGCCTGATCCTGCTGGCCCACGGGTTGTTACGCCGCCGGAAAGTGGCCTACTGGGTGGCGGTGCTGCTGGCCGGCTGCGGGATCCTGGCCGCCGGGCACAGCATTCTGGCCCTGCTGCTGGTCGCCTGCGGTGTGCTGCTGGCGATCCGGCGGGCCGAGTTCCCGGCCGTGCCGTCGGTGGGCCGGATGCGGATCGCGGCCTATGCCGGTCTCACCGTCCTGGGGTCCGGGACGTTCTATGACGGCGTGATCCAGCGACATGACGAACTCCGTGTCGACCTGGGGTCCTTGGTCCTGTTGAGCGTCAGCGTGGCCCTGGTGGTCCTGCTGGCACCCGCTGCGCCACCTCCGCCCGCCGACGGGTTCACGCGGGCGCGGGTGCGGGAGCTGGTCCAGCATCCGGCTTCGGACACGCTGGCGCCGTTCGTGCTGCGGCACGACAAGGCCTATGTGTTCAGTCCGGACGGCCGGGCCGCTGTGGGGTACCGGGTCTTGCTGGGAACCGCCGTTGCCGGCGGCGATCCGGTGGGAGATC
This sequence comes from uncultured Actinocrispum sp., assembly GCA_966244135.1. Classification (GTDB taxonomy): domain Bacteria; phylum Actinomycetota; class Actinomycetes; order Mycobacteriales; family Pseudonocardiaceae; genus Kibdelosporangium. The sequence goes on from CBIMJO010001199.1 coordinate 2,695, forward strand.
CGGCCTCCTTCCAGTCGGCTGTGGACGCTTTCGTCGCGACGTGTGACCGGGCCGGGTGGCGCGTGTCCGTGCTCGCGGTCCGGGGTGACCTGGAACACTTGTGGCGGCGGCACGGGCTGAAGACCGTCGGGATCGGCGACGAGGTCGTGTTGCCGGTCGAGGGGTTCGACCTGTCCGGGCGGGCCATGCGCAACGTCCGGCAGGCCGTCCAGCGGACCCACAACATGGGCGTGACCACTCGCATCGTGCGTGAGGGCGACCTGCCCGGGGCGTTGCGGGCGGAGCTGGCGTCGGTGTCCTCCCGGTGGCTCAACGGGTCCCGGGAGCGAGGGTTCTCGATGATCCTGGACGGGATGCTCGCCGGGACGCACCCGGACTGCCTGCTGGTGATCGCTTACGACGATTCCGGGCGGGTGGTTGGTTTCCAGCGGTATGCCCCTTGTGGACAGGCGTTGTCGCTGGACACCATGCGGCGCGACCGCAACGGGCCGAACGGGCTCAACGAGCGGATGATCGTGGACCTCGTGACGTACGCGCGGGCCCACGGGATCACGTTGGTGTCGTTGAACTTCGCCGCGTTCCGGACGTTGATCGACGCCGGTGCCACGCGCGGGCCGGTGGAGAAGGCCGGGTACAAGGCGCTGCACCTGCTGGACCCGTTCATCCAGGTCGAGTCGCTGTACCTGTTCAACGCCAAGTTCCGGCCGTCGTTCGTGCCGCGCGGGGTGGCTTTCCCCTCGCTGGTCTCGCTCCCGGTGGTGGCGATGGCGATGGTCGGGATGGAGTTCGGGCTCGGGTACGACCGTCACCGGCCGCCCGAGCCCGAGGTCTCGTCCTATCTGGCGATCGCGCATCCCATCAGGTAGGAACTGCGTCTTCCTCGAGGCGTTTGAGCTCGCAGGTGTCCGGGTCGACGAGATAGACCCGGGCCTCTGCGAGGTCGAAGTACATGCCGACCAGGTTCAGCCGCCCGGCCGCCTCGGCCTTCTTCACGCTGGGATAGGTGCGGAGGTTGTCCAGCTGCTGCACGACGTTCGTCACGGCCAGGCGTTCGACGTCCTTGGTTCCGTCCACACGGGCCAGACTGGTCCTGGCGTTGCGCAGCCAGGAGTGCAGGCGCGACCCGGGTTCGGTGC
>CBIMJO010001200.1:0-3829 GCA_966244135.1 uncultured Actinocrispum sp.
GACATGCGGCGATAGAGATCCAATGAATCTTGAAGGCGCCCACGAGCAGATCTCGTTGACCAGCGGGGACTGGACACGGACGATTGTATGCGCTACAACACATCCGATGTATTCCATGGACTAGCTCATCCGCCCCTGCAACGACGCGTCGTTGGTCACGAGAGGTCCGTGAACAGCCATGCCTTCGTCACGTTTGTCCCGGCTCCCGGTCGCGGTCGCCTTCTTGCTCCTGAGCACCGCCGTTCCGGCGAACCTCGCGGCAGCGTCCACAACGGACGCCGCGCTCAGCACGAGCAACGGCGTTCTCGACGTCGACTATGCCAAGTACCTGTCCAAGCACGACATCGTCTACAACCGCCCGAACACCAACCCGGCCTGGGGACTGACGGCCGGCAACGGCCGCACCGGCGCGATGGTGTGGGGCCAGAACGGGCTGACCGCGCAAGTGTCCGGAGTGGACTTGGCGGAGCAGTCGACCTACGCGGCCGGGCTGGTCAACCTGGCCACGACCCCGGCGATGGACGCCGGGTACAGCACGTTCCAGCAACGCCTTTCCTTGTATGACGGGACGTTGACCACCAAGTACGACAACAACCGCACCGTCACCGTGCTCGGCTCGCCGAACTCCGAGGTGATGGGCATCCACGTCGACGACGCCCGCACCGGCGTGTCGGCCATCTCGTTCGAGCTGAGCATGTGGGATCCCGCCACTGTCACCAATGTGGCGGACGTGCCCAACCTGACCACCTGGAAGACGGTGTCGACCTTCGCCGACGCGAGTGTCGCGGGGCTGAGCCGCGGGCAGGCCGACCCGGGCGGCTTCGGGTACACGTTCGCCGCGACAGTCGAGGGCGCGAACTACACCACACAAGTGGTCAATGGCACCAAAGTCCGCGTCACGCTGACGCCGACATCCAGCTACACCATCTGGTTCACCGCGTCCGGCCGGCTGAACGCCCCCGGCCACGACTCCGTCGCCCAGGCACGCAACCAGCTCGCGGCGGTGAAGGCCACCGGATACGGCAGCACGCTGACGAACTACCGCAACTGGTGGCATGGCTTCTGGCAACGCTCGTTCGTTCAGTACTCCAACCGGGCCGGCGACGCGGACTATCTGGAGAACGTCTACTACCTGGCCACCTACATGATCGCCGCCGGCGGTTACGGCGACTACCCCTACCACTTCATCAACGGCGTGTTCCGCTCGACGGCCGACAACACCAAGTGGAGCAACGGGTACTGGTACTGGAACCAACGCGATGTCTACAACTCGTTCCTCGCGTCCAACCACGTCGACCTGTTGACCAGGTTCAACAATCTCTACTCCCGCAACGCCGCCGTGCTGAAAGCGGCCACCAGCACCAGATACGGCATCGACGGGCTCTGGGTCCCCGAGACGATGGGCTGGGACGGCAACGCCCGCGGCACGGTCAACAGCGACTTCACCAAGAACATCTTCTCCACCGGCTACGAGGCCGCGTTCAACATGTACCTGCAATACCGGTACACCAACGACAGCAACTACTTGCGCAACACCGCGTACCCGTTCATGCGTGACGTCTTGAAGTTCTACGCCGCTAAGCTGTCCTTCGACGCGGCCACGAACACCTACTTCATGGCCAGCTCGAACGCGCACGAGACGTACTGGAACGTGCCCAACGCGATCACCGATCTCGCCGCGGTGCGCAGCCTGTTCCCGATCGCCATCCAGACCAGCCAGGCCCTCGGCCTGGACGCGAACCTGCGTGGCCAGTGGCAGAACATCGTCGATCACCTCGTCGCGTACCCCTCGGCCAACGGCGCTTACCTGCCGCACCAACCGCCGCTCACCGCGACGAAGAACGGCGAGAACGTTGCCAGTGAACTGATCTGGCCGTACAACATCACCGGGATCGGTGCCCCGGACTACCAGACGGCGTTGAATACCTGGAACCAGCGCCCGTTCCCGTACGGCAACGTCTGGGCCAACGACGCCGTCCAGGCCGCCCGGCTGGGCCTGGGTGACCAGACCCTGCAAGGCATGCGCACGATGCTGCAGAAGTACCAGGCCTATCCCAACGGGCTGACCAGCAACACCAACGGTGTCTTTGAGTACCTCGGCGTGCACCTGTCGGCGTTGAACGAGGCGCTGCTGCAGAGCTACAACGACAAGATCCGCGTCTTCCCCGCAGTGCCAGCGGATTCCACCTTCGTCGGCAAGTTCACCCTGCTGGCCAAGGACGGCTTCCTGGTCAGCTCGGAACGCGAGGCTGGCGAGGTCAAGTACGTCGGCGTGAAGAGCCTGTACGGCAAGCAGGCCAGGGTGGTCAACCCGTGGGGCGGTCAGCAGGTCCAGGTCCGGCGTCTGTCCGACAACGCGATCATCACCACGAGTTCAGCGGCCGAGATCACCTTCGCCACCGCCACCGGCACGAGCTATGTCATGGAGCGCACCGCCAAGAAGCTCGACGCGTACACGCACACCACGCTCTCCGGTACCGCCAACCAGGACGCGAAGTCCTTGGCCAACACCAGCTCCACGCTCGGCATCAGCGCCACCAACAACCCCATGGTCAACGACACCCAGCTGACCTACGACGCGAACTGGCACGCCGCCACCGGCCGAGGGCTGGGCGACTTCAACGACGACGTGCATCACTCGGAGACCGTCGGCGCCACCGCGCAGTACAGTTTCACCGGCACCGGCGTGGACTACCTGTCGGAACGCAACGGCGACATGGGAAACGTGGACGTCTACATCGACAACGCCTTCCAGGCCAACGTCAACCTGTTCGTCACCGGACCACGGCAGAGCCAGCAGGTCGTCTACACCAAGACCGGCCTGGCCAACGGGAACCACACCATCAGGATCGTCAACAAGACGACCTCGGTCGGCATGATCGACGCCCTGCGCATCCGCAGCTGATGGGGTGACCCAGGGACGGGAGGGTTCAGTGGTCTCACCCTCCCGTCCCGTCTACTGTGGATCCTCGGCCTGGTCGGCGGTGATGCCGTGCAGCAGGCCGGTGGTCTGGCCGATCTCGATGAGGTAGCCGTCCGGGTCGCGGAGGTAGCAGCGGATCTCCGCGCCGCGGTCCAGGGGTTCGGTCAGGAACTCGGCGCCCTTGGCGCGGGCGCCGGCGTAGAACGCGGCGATGTCCGCCACGCGGACGTTGAGGAAGGCCGACACAGGGTCGCCAGGCTCAGGCGCGGTCAGGATGATGTCTGGTTTGTCTGGTGTGGGGCCGCCGCCCGGGTTCATGATGATCCAGGTGTTCGCTATCTGGACGAGCGCGGGGTTCTCCGGGCGGATGACCCGGCCGCCGAAGATGTCCGCGTAGAACTCCCGCGCGACCGCGACGTCACGCACGGTCAGGAAATGCGTCACGACCAGCCCCTGGTCCGGGGCGGGGAAGTCGTTCACTGGTCTCTCCCAACATTCGGTTGAAGCGGAGACAAGACAGCGGCCGTCGTTGTGACGTCCACTGTGGATCACCACCGGGTGAGTAGGCCTCCGCTCACCGGCGCGTCGGCCGAGAGACGTCGCCGGGCGTAGGTGGCCTGCCGGAAGAGACGATCTTCCGCACCTACAACGCGCTCGGCAAGCCGACCCGGACGCGCGCCATCTCGCACTCCGTCGTGCCCTACATGCGCGAGACCGCCACCGCCGCGGGCTTGTTCGCGATGATCCGCGACGGCTAGGCCGCCGGGAACCCTGCGGCGGCGCCGAACACGCCTACGGCGACGAGCCCTACCGCACCCAGTACGACGCGCTGTTCCGCTACCTCGAGAAGGCCTAGGAGTCTGCTGAACAACGCAGGTTTTAGGCGGGAAGGACGCCGACGGGGCC
>CBIMJO010001201.1:0-3826 GCA_966244135.1 uncultured Actinocrispum sp.
ACACGAACACCCAGAAGTCGTTCAACCGGTCGGCACAGCAGTCCGTGCGGTTCCCGACGTTGATCGTCTGCAGCGGGCTCGGCGCGCCGAGGTCCACCTGCCACCACGCGTGATCCTGGATGTCGCTGTGGCTGATGGAGTTGTTGTACCAGGAGCCGTTCGTGTCGCCGTCGTTCACCCGGCTCGCGATGCCGCCGAAGACCTCGGAGGACGCCCGCGCGATCTTGCCCTGCGCCAGGTCCGGGCTGCCGCCCAGGGCCACCGCGAAGATGTGCATGGCTGGGGTGTTCGCGTCGATCACATCAGAGATATTGGGCAGGCGCACGCTCTTCACGGTCTTGTGCGGATCGATCGCCACGCCCGCGTAGAAGATCCACACGGGCCGCGTGTCCTGTCCGCCCGGGCCGTTGCGGTACGGCGCGGTGATCGCCGGGACCACTCCCGGCTGGAGACCGTCGGCCCAGTTGGTGCTGCCGATCGTGTACTCCTGGGTGGAGCCGTCGGTGTAGTAGACCGTACCCTTGCCCTCTGTCGCATGTGTACTGGTCATCAGGAAACCGAGGGTGTCGGACTGGCCGTAGACGCCGACGAACTGCCCTGCTGCCAACGTGTTATTCGCTGAACCCGCCGACGCGGCTGGCCAGGTGAACGTCACGCCGTGGGTCCGGACCGGCGCGCCCGGCATGATCCCACGCTGCGCCAACGCCTGCGCCGAGTAGCTGTAGCCGTAACCGTCCACATTGCCCGGTCCACGGTTCCAGTCGTCCGTGATGCCAACGTTGTTGAACGTCGTGCTCAGGCTGCGGCACGGCGACAGCAGCGAACCCGCGCTCGCTGCGCTGGTCCCGGCCTTGGTGGTCACCGAGATAGCGCCGCCGTTGACTCCTTGCGGCAGCTTGACACTGAGCTGGTTCGGGCCGATGTAGGTGACCGGCTGGACCGGGCGGCCGCCGATGGTCACCCTGGCCTTGTCGGTGAACCCGGAGCCGGAGATCAGCAGGTCGTCCGTGCAGGTCGGGCTGACCACGACCACCTCGGGCGCGGACTTGGTGACCAGGTCCTGGAACTCGGGGCGCAGCCCGGCCGCGGCGAGCACCTGGTTGGGCACCTCGCCGGCCTGCGGGTTCTGCGAGATCTGCTTGTTGCCGTCCAGGACCTCGATACCGACGGGCGCGGGCGGGCAGCCGAACCAGTTCAGCGCGCCGGTCCGGTAGTTGTCCTTGATCCGGATGTGGCCGGTGGTCGAGCAGCCGCCGTTGAAGCCGCCCGGGTCGGCGTACTGCGCGTTGCCGGTGATGGTGACGTAGTCGCCGCCCTCATCGTTGTACACGTTGAAGGAGGTGAACACCCCAGCGAAGCTGACGTTGCCCTGGACGGTCAGGCCGTGCTCGAAGCTCGTGCCCTGCGGGCCGTTGGTGTAGATCGCGCCGCCGTCGTGCCGGACACCCATGTGACCGTAGATCACGTTGCTGGAGATGGTGTTGTCCGCGTTGATGTTCGGGTTGTCGTGCGGCGTCACGGAGTTGGTGTGCCAGCCGGCCCAGCCCGACGAGATGCCGCTGTAGGACACATTGGACACCTGGTTGTGCGTGATCCTGGTCTGCCGCGAGTAGCCGTTGACGATCGCGGGCGCGCCGGGGAACTCGACGCCGGTGTGGTGCACGTAGTTGCTGTCGATGGTGTTGCCGGTGGCGATCTCGTTCTGGTCGCCGTTCAGCGGCTGCGGGTCGTCGATCGCGCCCAGCAGGATCCCGATCCCGGACACGTCGGTGACGGTGTTTCCTTGCACGAGGTCGTTCTGGACGCCGTGCTGTAAGCCCAGTCCGGCGCCACCGAGGTGCTGGAAGGTGTTGCGCAGGAAGGTGACGTTCCGGGTGCCGGTGAGGTCGACCGCCGCGGCCGGCCTGGTCCACGCGCCGTACGGGCAGGTGCCCTTGGGTTCGGAGTACTGGCACAGACCCTGGCTCTTGCTCGCGCCCGGGCCGGTGAGGGTCATGTTCGCCTGCATCTCGACGAAGCCTTCGGGCGTGCTGGGCTGCAGCCAGGTCGCGTAGGCGAACTCCAAGCCCTCGAAGGAGACGTCGTGCAGCGGCGCGGTCCAGCTGGTGTTCGTCCGGACCAGACTGTCCAGTTTGGCCGCGACGAAGTTCTTGCGCTTGACGTCCTCGCCGGGGCGGGCCTGGTAGTAGATGGTGTCGCGGGCCTCGTCGAGATACCACTCACCGTCGCTGAGCAGCTCGAACGCGTTCTCCACGCGGGACGGGACGGCGTTGCCGGGCAGGCTCGGGAAGCCGCCGGAGGGGTTGTCGCCGAAGGGGCCGCGCGGGTCGTCGGGCAGCTTCATGTTGTCCCAGCAGGGCTGGTCCATGGTGATGGTGACGCCGTTGATCTTGTCGACCCCGCAGCGGGGCTCGGTCCAGGCGCCGTGGCCCTCGGTGAACGCGAACTCGATCTTGTCCGGGTTGCGCCAGCCGGACATCGTGGTGTTCGCGGCGGTGAACCCGGTGGCGGTCTGGGTGAGGCCGACCGGCAGGTCGCCCTGAGCGCGGGGCAGGCGCACGCCGTCCGCGTACAGCTGGCGGGTGGTCAGGTCGCTGGGAACCCTTGCGCTCCAGACGTTCCCGGTGAACCGCTGCCAGCCGTCGATCGGCAGGCCGCCGCTGAGCACCGGGGTCTGCCCGGGCGCGGCCTGCCAGCGGATCGGGTGGCCGGGGCGGCCGGAGTCGGCTTCGGTGAAGGTGAGCGGCCGGCTGAGCTGGTAGGTGCCGCCGGCGAGGCTGACCGTAAGGTCGCTCTGGCCGCGGGCCTTGAGCTGGGCCTGGGTGATCGAACAGGGCGCCTGGCGGGTGCAGGCGGCGCCGTTGCCCTGGGGCGCGGCGTAGACAATGGTGGCGGGGCCGGCCGACGCGGGCAGCGCCACGACGGCGAACGCCAGCGCACCCCCGATCGCCGCGGCGATCCATCTCGACGTCATCGTCGATTCCTCCCTGTGACCAGGCGGAAAATGAGCTAGGATCAGATATCAGATACGAAACCTGAATCTTCTTACCCTGCGGATGGGACCGCGTCAACGGCTGAATGTCGCCAGGCGGCCCTAAGATTCGTCAGGTAGCGACCGGCTGAAGGGGGATGATCCGAAGTGGGGCAGAACTCCTCGGTGCCCGTGCCGCGGATGACTCCGCCGCCGCGAACCATGCTGCGCGACACGGTGTACGAGGCCATCAAGGGCATGCTGATGGACCACGACCTCGCCCCCGGAGCCAGACTGTCGATAGACGGCATCGCGCGCGAACTCCAGGTCTCCCCCACCCCCGTGCGGGAAGCGATGACCAAGCTGGAGTCCGACGGCCTGGTCGCCAAAAGGCCGCACGCGGGTTACATCGTCGCGCCGCTGATGGACCAGGTGAGCCTGGACAACCTCTACGAGATGCGCCTGCTCCTGGAGCCGGCGGCGGCGGAACTAGCGGCCAAGCACAGCACCAAGGACCAACAGACAGAACTCACCACCCTCATCAAGGACATGACGGCCCACCCCGCCGGCGACAAGTACCAGGCCTACCGCGACTTCGCCACCCAAGACGCCCTCCTCCACAGACTGATAGCCGAAGCCTCCGGCAACCCCCTCATCTCCGACGCCCTCACCCGCCTCCACGCCCACACCCACAGCTACCGGCTGTACTTCAAGGTAGGCATCGCCGAAGAAACAATGCGCGAACACCAGGACATCGTGGACGCGATCCTCCAAGGCAAGGCCGCAGAGGCCCAGACCGCGATGCGACGCCACCTGGAGTCATCCCGGGATCGCCTGGTGAAGGTTTACGGCCAG
>CBIMJO010001202.1:0-3820 GCA_966244135.1 uncultured Actinocrispum sp.
ACCACGACCGCAACCCAAGCCGACTGTCCACTGTGGACGACGCGCCAGGAATCCGGCCGAAGGTGGCGAAGTCGCCGCGCCTGAACGTTGGGACAATTCGGCGTAGGCTGCAGCGAAGGCCGGGCAAGAGTCCGTGGGGAGGGAGTCTCGCTGGCGAATGTGCGCCAGCCCAGCGCCACCCAGGTGCATTACCGTGGCGCTCATTAGCCGGTCAGCTATCGATCTGGTTCATCAGACGACATGGGGAGCGTAAGGCGCGTGCGTAAGGCTTTGCTGGCTGGCCTGATCGTAGTCAACGCCGCCGTGATCAGCTGGTTCGTGCTGGCCCAGCACAAGCAGCTCAGCATGGACCTGGACGTGTACCGGGTCGGCGTTACCGTGTGGTGGAACGGCGGCGACCTGTACGGGCAGCTTCCGGTGCTGCACAACGGATGGACCCTGCCATTCATCTATCCGCCGTTCTCCGTCGTCATGCTGGCACCGTTCGCTGCCGTGCCCTTCGGGCTGGCCACGGCTGCGATGGCGCTGATCACCATCGCGGCCGTGGTGGTCGTCGCGGTGATGGTTCTGCGCTCGCTGGACGTGCGGCCGACCGCGCTGCTGGTCTGCGCTGTACTACCGGTCGCCCTTGTGCTGGAACCGGTGCGCGAAACGCTGTTCTACGGGCAGATCAACGTGCTGCTCATGGCGTTGGTCGTGGTGGACTGCCTGGTTCGCTCGCCCCGGTGGCCGCGCGGCTTGCTGGTGGGCATCGCCGCGGCGATCAAGCTGACGCCGCTGATCTTCGTGCTGTTCTTCCTGCTGCGCGGGCAACGCCGGGCGGCGATCACCACGGGTGTGTCGTTCCTGTGCGCGACGGGTGTCGGGTTCCTGTTGTCCTGGGGGAACTCCGTGCGGTTCTGGACCGAACAAGTGTTGTTCGGCGCGCAGGTCCGCGGCATGGCGAACGAGATGAACCAGTCGCTCAAGGTGATGCTGGTGCGGCTCGGCAGCGACAGCAGAGTGCTGTGGCTCCTGCTCGGCGCCGTGGTGCTCGCCCTGACCGTCCGAGGCATGCGGCAGGCATTTGCCGCCGACCGTCCGACCTGGGCACTGGGACTCAATGCTTTGGGCGGACTGCTGATCTCGCCGGTGTCCTACTCACACCATTGGGTGTGGGCCGTCCCGATCCTGTTGACAGCCGTAGTGACAGGAAGAACCGCACTGGCCGTGGCCGGAACGCTGCTGTTCGTGCTGGCTCCGCACTGGTGGGATCCGGACGCGCCGTGGACCACCTGGCACCTGCTGACCGGCAATGCCTATGTGATCGCAGCGGTGGTCGTCCTCGGCATCGCCGGGCTGAAGCGAAACCAGCGCCAGCTAGTGAGCGTGGGAATCGGGGAGCAGCTGGTCGGTGAGTGACTGGGCGGTCGTGACCAGCCCGTTGCGGTCCAGGCCGGTGCGTCCCATGAAGACGATCCCCTGCTGGGCGGCCAGCAGCGCACGGGCGGTCGCGAGCGGATCGGCCTCGCTGGGCAGGTCGCCCTGCTGCTGCGCTCGCACGACGCACTCGGCGAGCGTGGCGGTGGTCGAGTCGTACGAACCCCGGGCCGTGGCAAGGGCGTCCGGGTCCGCGGAGGCAAGCTCGCAGGTGCTGTTGGCGAGGAAGCAGCCGCGTCGCACGGACGCGTCGTCCGGGTCGGCGGCCGTCACCATCATGAACGCGCGCAGGCCGTCCAGGGCACGCGGGTAGGCCGCGAGGCGGCGGGCCAACTCCTTGCCGTCCTCGATGTAGGCACGCAGCACCCTGAGGAAGAGCTGGTGCTTGTCGCCGAACGCGGCGTAGAGGCTGCCCTTGCCCAGCCCGGTGACGCGCATCAGGTCCTGCAGCGAGGTGGCCGCGTACCCGGCGTTCCAGAACTGGTCGCGAACGGCGCGCAGCACCTCGTCCTCGTCGAACTCGCGTGGTCTCGCCATGGGCCCAGGATATCCATTCTTGACCGGTCGTTCCAGAACGCTTTATTGTGGACCTGTCGGTCAACAATTCGGAGGAACCCATGACGAAGCCCCTGCTGGACAAGATCGCCCTGGTCACCGGCGGAACCCGAGGCCTGGGCCTGGCCACCGTGCACGCTCTCGCGGAGTCGGGCGCGGATGTCGCGTTCACCTACGTCCACTCCGCCGATGCGGCCGCTGAGCTGGTCAAAGACCTGGAGGACAAGGGCGTCCGTGCCGCCGGCTTCCAGGTCGACCACGCTGACGCGGCGAGCGCCCCGCGGTTGATCGAGGACGTCGTGGACCGGTTCAACGGCCTGGACATCCTGGTCAACAACGCCGCGACCAGCGTGATCGGCCAGACCGTCGAGGACCCCAACCTCAACGTCGCCGAGCTCGACCGGATGCACGCGATCAACTACACCGGCGTCATCGCGACCATCCGCGCCGCGGCGAAGGTCCTGCGCGACCACGGCCGGATCATCACCATCAGCTCCGGTGTCGCTGTTCGGGTCGGGACCCCGGGTTTCGCCGACTACGCCGCGACCAAGGGCGGGATCGTCGCGTACACCAAGGGCATCGCCCGCGACCTGGGATACCGCGGCATCACGGCCAACGTCGTGCACGCCGGGCTGATGCCGACGGAGATGACCCGGCCGACCAGCGAGGCACTGGCCATGATGCTCGCGACCCTGTCGGTGCAGCGGCTGGGGGAGACGGCCGAGGTCGCCGAGGCGGTCAGGTTCCTCGCGTCACCCGCGGCCTCCTACATCACCGGCGCGGAACTGGACGCCAACGGCGGGTACAACGCCTGATGCGACTGTGCACTGTGGTCATAGATCGATCCACTCTGGACAGATGACGGCGACCGGGTCGAGGCGGCTGAGGGATCCGTTGGCAGGCCTCACGGAGCCGGTCGAGCTAGTCGGGGTACAGCAGGCCCTGCGCCTCCAACCGCTTGACCACAGTGGACAGCCGGGACAGCGAGAGGCGCTGGTGAGCTGGACCAGGCGGCTCATCCGCAGGGCTCCCTATCCGGATGATGCCGTGCGGTCGCGGGAATCAGCCGACGCCCTCCTGGGCCATCTTGTCCTTGAACGGCTTGGCGACCGTCTCGTAGTCCCGGCCGCAGTCCAGGTCCTCCAACGACTTCTTGATCTCGTCCTGCAGGCCGCGCTGTGCCGTGGCGGCGTCGATCTTCTCGGGCAGCTGGCCGCGCTGTTTCTGGACGGCGTCCTGGACCGCGTTCTCGATGGTCCCCGGCTTGGTGGAGGCGACCTGGTGCCCGTGCTGGCGCAGGCAGGTTCCGTACGCCTGCGCGGCGGCCACCACCTTGGGGTCGGTCTCGAACTGGTGAACGGCTTGCTGGTACCTGGCTTCCCGGCCCTGATCCGGTGTGGCCACGGTGGGTGTCGGGTGGATTTCCTTCTCCGCCTTGCCCTGGCAGCCGAGGTCGGCCGAGGCAGGAAGGGGGCTTGAACGTCCCCGAGGACTTGGCTTTCATGTAGTCGCCCCAGTACGCCTTGTCGTAGGCGGCCTGCTGGGCGGGGGCCAGGCCATTGCGGATGGCCTGGTTGGGGTCGGGCCGCAGCGGTGTGCCCACGACGGCCGGATCGGTCGAATAGACATCCCGCCCGAAGATGCCGAACCCGTACTTCTGCCGGAAGGTTTTCACGTCCTCATAGGATGTCCGTGGTGCGGCGCTGCCCTCCGGCCTGCTGAGGCGGCGGGTTGTCTGCTGCGGTACTGAACAACCGGCCGCCAACGCCATGACGACGACCAGTCCGCTCACTACGCGTATACGAGGTCCCTTCTGGGTGTGTGATCCACTACGGGTGCGCGGCCG
>CBIMJO010001203.1:0-3819 GCA_966244135.1 uncultured Actinocrispum sp.
TCGACCGCAGCGCGCGGATGCGCGCCGCAACTTCGACGCGCTCCTCGTCGCCGCGCGGGAGGCCTTCGCCGAGCGCGGGCCCGGCGCCTCCCTGGAGGACATCGCCCGGCGCGCCGACGTCGGCATCGGCACTCTCTACCGCAACTTCCCGACGCGGGAAGAGCTCATCGAGATGGTCTACGTGTCCGAAGTGGATGCTCTGGTCCGGTACGCGGACGAGCTGAAGGACACCGCGCCGTGGGACGCGCTGGTCGCGTGGCTGCGGCGGTTCATCGAGTACGGCAAGACCAAGCGGGCCCTGATCGACGCGCTCAACCGCACCTCCGCGGCCTTCAAGGCCTGCCGGGAGGACATGTTCGGCGCGGGCGTGCCGCTGCTCGAACGGGCCCAGGAGTCCGGCGACGCACGCAAGGACGCCGGCTTCGACGACGTGCTGCGCCTGGTGATCGGCCTGTCGGCGGCCACGTTCGCCGACGATGGCCAGCGGGAACGGGTGTTCCAGCTGGCCATCGACGGCATCCGCGAGCGCTAGACCGAGTCGAGGTCGCGTTCGATCTCGGCCAGTTCCTCCGGCGTGCCCTGGACCTTGGGACCGGTGAACCAGCGGCGGGCCGAGACCAGCCACCAGATCCCGGCGAAACCCAGCACGACGAGCACGGCGACCGGCGTGTAGTTGAACGTCTCCGAGGTGACCGGGGACTTGGTCGGCAGCATGAACAGCACCGAGATGAACAGCACCCAGATCACCGCGATGATGCCGACCGGCTTGCTCCACTTACCCAGGTGCCACGGGCCGCGGTTGAAGTTGTCGCCCTGTAGCAGTCGCAGGAACGTCGGCAGGACGTATGCGATGTACAGGCCGATGACGGCGATCGACGTGACAGCGCCATATGCCGTGGTGTTCCACAGCGACGGCAGGCCGAGGATGAACGCGCCGCCCGCGGCGAGCCAGATGGCGTTCGTTGGCGTCCGGGTGCGCTTGTTGATCTTGTGCCAGAACGCGGAGCCCGGCAGGGCGCCGTCCCGCGAGAACGCGTAGATCATCCGCGAGTTGGCGGTCACCGAGGACATGCCGCAGAACAGTTGCGCGCCAATGGCGACGAGCAGCAGAAGCTTGCCGCCGGTGTTGCCGAGCGCGTCGATGAAGATCTGCGCGGGCGGCACGGCCGCGCCCGCTTCGGTCGCGTAGTCCTGGATGGCGAACGTGATGCCGATCAGCAGCACCCAGCCGGCGACCAGCGACACGACGATGGACATCACGATCCCGCGCGGGCCGGTGCGGGCCGCGTCGTGGGTCTCCTCGGTCATGTGCGCGGAGGCGTCGTAGCCGGTGAACGTGTACTGCGCCAGCAGAAGGCCGAGCATGCCGACGTAGAACCCGGACGTCCAGCCGGTGTTGTTGACGAACTCGCCGAACACGTAGCCCGCGGACTGGTGCTGGCCCGGGAAGATCGCCAGCGCGCCGACGATCACCACCACGCCGGCGATGTGCCACCAGACGCTGATGTCGTTGAGCAGAGCCACAAGCCTGACGCCGAACGTGTTCAGCAGGCCGTGCACCAGCAGCACGATGCCGAAGATCAGGATCGTGTTGCCCGGCGTCACCGAGAAGCCGAACTGAAGGTCCAGCAGGGCGTTGATGAACGAGGCCGCGCCGAAGTCGATGCCCGCGGTCACCGCCACCTGGCCGAGGAAGTTGAACCAGCCGGTGAACCAGGACCACGCCGCGCCGTTGCGTGGTGCGAGTTTGGCGGCCCAGTAGTAGAGCCCGCCCGCGGTCGGGTAGCTGGAGCAGACCTCGGCCATGGCCAGGCCGACCAGCAGGGTCATCAGGCCGACGACCGGCCATCCCCAGGTGATCAGCGCGGGGCCGCCGGTGTTCATGCCGAACCCGTACAGGGTCAGGCAGCCTGACAGCACGGAGATGATCGTGAACGACACGGCGAAGTTCGAGAAGCCGGACATGGTCCGGGACAGCTCCTGGGCGTAGCCCAGTTCGTGCAGGCGTTTCTCGTCGTCGGACCGGATGTGGGTAGGGGTGGCTTCCTCAGCGCTCACCGGGGCCTCCTCGGCGCGTCCCTATGGGCCAAGACCGGCCCATTGGGCGTTTATTGACTCTCGCTCGCGGCCCCGTGTCAAGGATCCGTTAAAGATGGAGTTGACGGGTACGTTGTCGCTCAGGTAGCAATGACCATCAATGGATCGGATTCGATCCTTTGGATTGGGGTGCCGATGCGACACACCGAGGGCATGCTGAGCGTCGAGCAGCTGCGGGAACTGGTCGACGCCGGGCGGATCGACACCGTGCTCGTGGCCATGACCGACATGCAGGGCCGGCTGCAGGGCAAACGGTGCTCGGCGGAGTACTTCGTCAACGAGGTGCTCACGCACGCCACCGAGGCGTGCAACTACCTGCTCGCGGTGGACGTCGACATGAACACGGTCGGCGGGTACGAGATGTCCTCGTGGGACCGCGGCTACGGCGACTTCGTGCTGCGCCCCGACCTGACCACGCTGCGCCACCTGCCCTGGTACGACGGCACCGCGCTGGTGATCGCGGACATCGAGTGGGTGCAGGGCGGACCGGTGGGCCCGTCGCCGCGCCAGGTGCTGCGCCGCCAGCTGGACCGGCTCGCCGCACACGACCTGGAGGCGTTCGTCGGCACCGAGCTGGAGTTCATCGTCTTCGACGACACCTACGAACAGGCTTGGCAGAACGGTTACCGCGACCTGACACCGTCCAATTTGTACAACGTGGACTATTCGCTGATGGGCACCGGCCGGCTGGAACCGTTGCTGCGCGACATCCGCAACAACATGACCGGCGCCGGGCTCTACGTCGAGTCCGCCAAGGGTGAGTGCAACCCCGGTCAGCACGAGATCGCGTTCCGCTACGACAGTGCGCTGAAGACGTGCGACAACCACAGCATCTACAAGACCGGTGCCAAGGAGATCGCGGCCAAGCACGGCAAGTCGTTGACGTTCATGGCCAAGTACAACGAGCGCGAGGGCAACTCCTGCCACATCCACATCTCCGTGCGGGACACCGCCGGGAAGGCCGTGATGGCGGGCGACGGCGAGCACGGGTTCTCGCCGCTGATGGAGCACTTCATCGCCGGGCAGCTGGCCTGCCTGCGCGAGTTCACCTACTTCTTCGCGCCGAACATCAACTCCTACAAGCGGTTCGTGCCCGGCAGCTTCGCGCCGACCGCCGTGGCGTGGGGCGAGGACAACCGGACCTGCGCGCTGCGGGTCGTCGGGCACGGCGAGTCGCTGCGGATGGAGAACCGGGTGCCGGGCGGGGACGTCAACCCGTACCTGGCGGTCTCGGCCCTGGTCGCGGCCGGGCTGCACGGCATCGAGAACAAGCTGCCGCTGGAGCCCGCGTTCACCGGCAACGCCTACAGCTCGGAGAAACCCGTTGTGCCGCATACCCTGCGGGACGCGGCGAACCTGCTGGGCGAGAGCAAGCTGGCCCGTGAGGCGTTCGGTGACGAAGTGGTCGACCACTATCTCAACGCGGCCACCGTGGAGTTGACGGCCTACGAGGCCGCCGTGACCGACTGGGAGAAGTTCCGTGGCTTCGAACGGTTGTGACGTCCCGCTGATCGGCGTCACGAGTTACCTGGATCAGACCAGGTTCGGGCTCTGGGACGTGCCCGCGGCGGTGCTCGCCCGGACCTATGTGGACGCTGTGGTCGCGGCCGGTGGCATGCCCGTGCTGCTGCCGCCGGTGGGCCGCTGGCTGCCCGGGCATCTGTCCCGTTTGGACGGACTGGTGCTGGCCGGTGGCGCGGACATCGACCCGAGCCGCTACGG
>CBIMJO010001204.1:0-3813 GCA_966244135.1 uncultured Actinocrispum sp.
GCCGGGGGCACCCCGGCTCCCCCTCTTGGCGGCCTGCCGCGCGGCGAGCGCATCTTTTCAGCACGCGACCCCTGGATTCGACGCAACTAACCAAGAGTTAGTACCCTAAACACCGTGCAAGACCCACTAAGGGAAGCGGGCCGCCCCCAAGTCACGCCCAGCAGACCAGACCACCCAATGGGAGAAGGCCAAACCCTCCTCCTGGTCCACCGCCACCTCCGCCAGGAACTCACCCAGATCAAAACCGCCGTCGAACAAGTAGCCGCGGGCCGCTTAACCCCAGAACAAGCCCGCGACCACATCAACCACACGACGATGCGCCAGAACTACTGGACCCTGGGCAGCTTCTGCGCCGCCTACTGCCGCGTCCTGACCATGCACCACACCCTCGAAGACGAGACCTTCCCCAACCTCGCCCGCCGAAAGCCCGAACTGAAACCGGTCGTCGACAAACTGAGCCAGGAACACGAGGTCATAGCCGGAGTTCTCACCCAACTCGACCAAACCCTGACGGCGATGATGAGCGACGAGAGCAAGATCGACGACGTCCGAGCGGACGTAGCCCTGCTGGACCGCCTGCTGACCTCCCACCTCACCTACGAGGAAGACCAGCTGGTAGCCCCACTAAGCGATTTCGGTTTCTAAGAAGCGAGCGACGTCGACAAAGCAGCCCAACGATCCAGCAACGAGGAAGCCGCCCCGGAGTCGATGGCCTGAGCAGCCTGCTGCAAACCGGCCCCCAGATCGCCCGTGAGATCCCCGGAGAACCCGCGATAGGCAGCAATAGCCCCGGCGGCGTTCAAGAGCACAGCGTCCCGGACAGGCCCCAGTTCACCGGCGACCAGCCGCCGCACGACCGCACCGTTGTGCACCGCGTCCCCACCCCGCAGGTCCTCCTGCGTGGCAGGCGGCAGACCGAGCGCGGCGGGATCGACCTGCTCCTGCCGAACCTCACCGTTGGACACCACCCAAGCGGAGGAAGTCGTCGAGGTCGTCAGCTCGTCAAGGCCATCGTCACCCCGCACAACCAGCACGGAGGCGTCCCGCCCGGCGAAAACCTCCGCCACGGTCGGCGCGAGCTTGGCGAAAGCACACCCCACCAGACCAGCCTCAGGCTGAGCAGGGTTCGTCAACGGCCCCAGCACGTTGAAGGCAGTGGGAATACCCAGCTCGCTCCGCGTGGGCCCGGCATGCCGCAGCGCGGGGTGGTAGAGCGAGGCGAAGCAGAAGCCGATGCCCAGCTCACGCACGCACTCCTCGACCGAGGCCGAGTCCAGCGCGATCGCGACGCCCAGCACCTCGAGCACATCCGCGGCACCCGCCTTGGACGACGCCGAACGGTTGCCGTGCTTGACCACGGGCACGCCGGAGGCCGCCGTGACGATCGCGGTCATCGTCGAGATGTTCACGCTGCCGGACCGGTCGCCGCCCGTTCCGACGATGTCGACCGCCCGGCGCGGAATCGTGACCCGATTGGCATGTGCCAGCATCCCGGTGGCCAGGCCGGTCAGCTCGGCGGCCGTCTCGCCCTTGGCGTGCAGGCCCACCGCGAACCCGGCGATCTGCGCGGACGTGGCGTTGCCGGACATGATTTGCCCCATCGCCCACTCGGTGTCGTCGGCGGTCAGGTCGCCGCCGTCGACTAAGTGGTGCAGCAGCTCGGGCCAGTTGTCGCGCTTCATGCCGGTCATCCCCGGACGACGGGCAGCTGGCGGGACCGCAGCACGTCGGCGACGGTCTCGGCGGCGGTCAGCGGGTCGAGCGGGTGCACCAGCACCGCGTCCGCCTGCGACCAGGTCGCCAGCCAGCGGTCGTCCCGGCGGCGCACGGCCACGACGATCGGGGGACAGTCGTCCAGCTCGTTCTTCAGCTGGCGGCACACGCCCATGCCGCCGGTCGGCTGCGCCTCGCCGTCCAGGATCGCCAGGTCGATCTCGCCGTCGTCCATGTAGTAGATGACGTCGGCGACGCCCGCGGCCTCGACGAAGGTGACCCGGCCGATGTCCGCCGCCGGACGGCGGCCCACCGCTGTGATGATGCTCTCGCGCACCTCGGGCCGGTGGCTGAACACCAGGATCTTCAACGGCTGCGTGCTCATCTTCGGCGCCCCTCCAGCGGTTATCACGGGCCTGGTCACGACCAGTCAGATGCTATCGCCACCGGCCCGGGCGCCCGCCTGCGGACCCGACCGGGCGAGCGGAATTTCCGCAAGCCATAATGCGTCGCGTGACAACAGCATCGCCTTCGATCAGCTCGCGAGTGCACTCGCTGAACCGGCCGAACATGGTCAGCGTCGGCACCATCGTGTGGCTGTCCAGTGAGCTGATGTTCTTCGCCGGGCTGTTCGCCATGTTCTTCACGGTGAAGGCACAGAACAGCACCGGACAGTGGCCACCGCCCCTGCACGGGGAGCCGTTCCACCTCAACCTGCCCTTCGCGACGCCGTTCACGGTGATCCTGGTGCTGTCCTCGGTCACCTGTCAGCTGGGTGTGTTCGCCGCGGAGAAGGGTGACGTGTTCGGCCTGCGCCGCTGGTACGTGCTGACCCTGATCATGGGCGCGATCTTCCTCGGCGGGCAGATCACCGAGTACATCAACCTCGTCCACGAGGGGATGACCATCCCCTCCGGCGGGTTCGGCACGGTCTTCTTCCTGACCACCGGGTTCCACGGCCTGCATGTCACAGGCGGGCTGATCGCCTTTGTCTACCTGCTCATGCGGACGAAGATGAGCAAGTTCACGCCTGCCCAGGCCACGGCCGCCATCGTCGTGTCCTACTACTGGCACTTCGTGGACATCGTGTGGATCGGCCTGTTCGCGGTCATCTACATCGTGCCGTGACGCACCCAGAAGACATTCCCGAACCGACTTCTCCAGCAAGGTTGCCCATCACATGACGAGCAGTAAAAAGGCGGACGCCGCCGGGGAGAGCAAGGCGGCACGCAAACATGCCCGCTCCTCCAAGCGTCGGCGGCGGATCTCCGGCCTGCTTGCGTTGGGTTTTGCCCTGATCGGGGTCGGCGCGATCTACAGCGCAGTAGCGCCGGAGCCGCAGACCGCGAACGCCTCGCAGCAGGACCCGGCACTGGTGCGCAAGGGCGAGCAGATCTACAACAACACCTGCATCACCTGCCACGGCGCCAACCTCGAGGGCGTGAAGGACCGCGGGCCCGCCCTGATCGGCATCGGCGAGGCGGCGGTCTACTTCCAGACCTCGACCGGCCGGATGCCGCTGGCGGCGCAGACCGCGCAGGCCGAGCGCAAGCCCCCGAAGCTGAGCCCCGAGGAGATCGACGCGCTCATCGCGTTCGTCGAGTCCAAGGGCCCGGGCGGGCCGAAGCTGCCCGACGAGCACGGTGAGCAGCTGCGCGGCGACAACCCGGCCCGGGGTGGCGAGCTGTTCCGGATGAACTGCGCCTCCTGCCACAACTTCACCGGCCGCGGTGGCGCCCTGTCCTCCGGCAAGTTCGCGCCCGAGCTGGACCCCGCGACCGAAGAGCAGCTGTACGCGGCGATGGTGTCCGGTCCGCAGAACATGCCGAAGTTCTCCGACCGCCAGCTGTCGCCGGAGGAGAAGAAGGACATCATCGCTTACGTCAAGTCGGTCACCGACGGGAACAACAACCCGGGTGGCGCGCCGCTGGGCGGTCTCGGCCCGCAGTCCGAGGGCCTGATCGCGTTCATCGTGGGGATGGCGGCGCTGATCGGTGTGACGCTGTGGATCGGAGCCAAGCAGTGAGCGAGCAGGACAAGAAGCTGCCGACCGAGGAACAGCTGGCCGAGATCGGTGTAATCGGCGTCGGCCGCATGGGC
>CBIMJO010001205.1:0-3809 GCA_966244135.1 uncultured Actinocrispum sp.
GACGCCCTGCTCCCCTACGCCGACGTGATCGTGTTCCCGGCCGAATCGGGGCCCTTCCGGGTGAGCTGGCAGCGCGCCGAGCAACTGCTCAAAACTGAATGGGAAGAAGCCCTGACCACACCCCCACGCCGCCGGACCCTCACCTGGCCCACCGAATCCACCCTCACCACCCTCCGCACCTCCACCCCCACCTAACCACTCACCCACCCCGGTGAACCCCGCACGAACGGCCCACTCGCACGCCAAAACCCCTGGTCAACGCCCCCACCCCCGATGGACCGGCATCGGGGCCGCCCCCGGCCGGGTGGGGTATGCGCCAGGCCGGTTTGGGAAGTGAACGGGTCAGTCCTCGGGGGTGTAGGGCAGCGGGACGATGAGGCAGGGGCCGCCGACGAAAAGGCCCCCGTCCACACCGAGCACCTTGCCGCCCGCGTACTCATAAGGTGCCTCGACCTGCGCGGGCAGGATCCCCAGCTGGTCGGCGATGACGCTGTGGCCGTGCACGATCTGCTTGCCGCCGAGGATCTCGAGCACCTGCGTGGCGATCTCCGGTCCTTCCGGGCCGCGGAACGAGTACCGGGTGGTCATCCGCCGCCAGCACTCCCACCAGTCCGCGAGGTCGTCGCCTTTCAGCACGTCCCGCACGGCGGCGTTGATCAGGTCCACCGTCTCGCCGTACTGCAGGTACTCCAGGGTGTCCGAGTGCATCAGGAGGTGGTCGTCGACCACCGCGAGGACGTTTCGGGAGGTCAGCCAGTCCAGGTGGGCGTCCGTGAGGGCGTCCTGGTCGCTGGCCTGGCCGCCGTTGATCTCCCAGCTGCGGGCGAAACTGCGCGGGCCGAAGTCGGACGGCACGTCGGTGTCGCCGAACCGGTGCATGCCCAGCAGCAGGATCTCGTGGTTGCCCAGCAGCGAGTCGACCACGCCGCCCGAGTCGGGGGCCTGCGCGGCCAGCTGCATCACCAGGTCGATCACACCCACGCCGTCGGGACCGCGGTCGACGAAGTCGCCGAGGAACCACAGCCGGGCGTCCCCGCCCGACCAGTCGCCGTCCTCGCCGACCAGGCCGGCGTCGAGCAGGGCGGCCGCGAGCTCGGCGCGGTGCCCGTGCACGTCCCCGACCACGAAGGTCCGTTGCTCTTCCACCACGAGGACAGACGATACGAGCATCCTCAGCCGAACGGTTGCAAGGTGTGCCCAATGAGGTCCGCGATGGAGGTCAGCACCCTGGTCGGGCGGTATGGGAACTGCTCGGCGGTGTCCTCCGTCGAAATGCCCGTGAGCACGAGGATCGTCCGCAGCCCGGCCTCCAGGCCAGCCTTGACGTCGGTGTCCATCCGGTCACCGATCATCAGCGTGTTCTCCGAGTGCGCGCCGAGCGAGCGCAGCGCCGACCGCATCATCAGCGGGTTGGGCTTGCCGACGAAGTACGGCTGGAACCCGGTGGCCCGCTCGATCAGCGCGGCGACCGCACCGGTGGCCGGCAGCGAACCCTCCCGGCTGGGGCCGGTGGCGTCCGGGTTGGTCGCGATGAACTTCGCGCCCTCCTCCACCAGCCGGATCGCACGGGTGATGGCGGTGAAGCTGTATGTGCGGGTCTCACCCAGCACCACGTAGTCTGGGTCGCGGTCGGTCAGCACGTAGCCGACCTCGTGCAACGCGGTGGTCAGGCCGGCCTCACCGATCACGAACGCCGAGCCGCCCGGCCGCTGCGAGTCCAGGAACTTCGCCGTCGCGAGCGCGGACGTCCAGATCGACTCCTCGGGAACGTCGAGCCCGGTACGAGCGAGCCGGGCCCGCAAGTCACGCGGTGTATAGATCGAGTTGTTGGTCAGCACTAGGAACTTGATCTCGTTGGCGCGCAGTTCCGCGAGGAACTCGTCCACCCCGGGCACCAGGTGTTCCTCGTGAACGAGGACACCGTCCATGTCCATCAGGTAGTTCCAGGTCATTGCCCAATGATCGCAAGGGACCCTTAGTGCCGCCCCGATGGGCTTGACCCGCCAACCGGGCGAACGATAGTAATGGCGACTGGAGTAACGGCGAGGAGTCGAGTTGGGTCGCAGACGGAAACCGAGTCAGGGGCCGGTGAACTGGACCGTCGTCATCGTCGCCGCCGTCCTGACCCTGGGCATCGGCATCACAGTAGCGCTGCTGAGCAGCGACAAGCCCGGCCGGATCGTGGTCCCCCAGCCGATCTCCACCGCGGTCCCCGTACGCCCGACGAGCAGCAGCGCCCAGCTGGACCCGGCCGTCGGCCAGACGACCGCCAAGGCGACGACCAGGGCCTCCATCCTCCCCGGCTCCGCCACCAACTCGCAGGACTGACCCGAGGGCGGGCGCGGCTAGGACTGGGGAGTCTCGACCATCACAGTGGTGGCCTTGACGACGGCGACGGCGAGGGAGCCGGGTTCGAGGCCGAGCTCGTGAACGGCCTCGGTGGACATCAGCGACACGACCTTGTGCGGGCCGCACTGGATCTCCACCTGGGCCATCACCTTGTCGGCGACGATCGAGGTCACGAGGCCGACGAACCGGTTGCGGGCCGAGCGGCCGATTCCGGAGGGGTCGGGGACCTCGTTGGCGTGGGCGCTGGCGAAGGCGGCCAGCTCCGCTCCGTCGACGACCTTGCGGCCGGCGGCGTCGAGGCTCGCGGTGAGCTCGCCGGCGTCCGCCCAGCGGCGGACGGTGTCGTCGCTGACGCCCAGGAGCTTGGCGGCCTCGGCGAAGCGGAACTTAGGCATCGGGGCTCTCCATGCCGGTGAAGGCCTCCTCACGGAACTTGGCGATGATCATGCGCTGGTAGCGCTCGATGATCGCACGTTCCTCCGGCGAGAACTGCTCCAGCACTTCGGTCATGCCGTTGGCCAGGTGCTCGAAGTGGTGGTCGAACTTGGTCGCGTCGAACTTGGTCACCTCGACCAGCACCTTGCGCCGGTCGTGCGGGTCGCGCACGCGGCGGACGAACCCCCGCTTCTCCAGCCGGTCGATCACGCCGGTGACCGCCCCGGTGGACAGCCCGCTCATCTTGGCGATCTGTCCGGCGGTCAGCGGCTCGGTGCCCTGCATGACGATGTCCAGGCACTTGTAGTCGGTGGCGGACACCCCCATCTTGTCGGCGATGCGGGAGTGCGCGAGCACGGTCAGCCCGCTCATCTCCCGGCCCATGTTCCCGAACCGCTGCAGCTCGTCCGGAGGCACCGGGTACGTGCCGCTCTCGGTGTCGGTTGACATGACCCCACCACTCCTCTTACTCTCTCATCATCTTAGCAACTAAGAGACTTAGCTACTAGCTAGCTTTCCACTAGAGACATCATAACCCTGGAGATTCCCGTGAGCAGCACGATCGAAGCGGTCGCCGAGACTGACGCAACCGGACATCCGCGCAGGTGGGCCGCGCTCGCCGTGCTGATGATCGCCGGGTTCATGGACCTGCTGGACACCACCATCGTCAACGTCGCCCTTCCGGCCATCCGCGGCGACCTCGGCGCCGGGTACTCGGCCGTCCAGTGGATCGCCGCCGGGTACACCCTGGCCTTCGCCGTCGGCATGATCACCGGCGGGCGGCTCGGCGACCTGTACGGCCGCAAGCGGATGTTCCTGCTCGGAATGGCCGGGTTCACCGTGTTCTCCTTGCTGTGCGGGGTGGCCGGGTCGCCGGAGATGCTGATCGCCGCCCGCGTCCTGCAGGGCCTGTCGGCGTCCATCATGATCCCGCAGATCCTCAGCACGATGTACGCCACGTTCCCGCCGGCCGAACGGGCTTCCGCCGGCGGGATGTTCGGCGGTATCGCCGGGCTTGCCGCGGC
>CBIMJO010001206.1:0-3807 GCA_966244135.1 uncultured Actinocrispum sp.
GATCGGGTCACCGGGCGCGGCCGATGCGGCGCTCACGGTCGCCAGCGTGACCAAGGCCGGGGCGATGAGCGACTTCTCCAGCCGCGGTCCCCGCATCGGCGACGAGGGCCTCAAGCCGGAGATCGCGGCGCCCGGCAGTGACATCACCGCGGCCCGGGCGGCGGGAACCGGCGGCGAGGGCCTGTACCGGACGATGTCCGGTACCTCGATGGCGACCCCGCACGTCGCCGGTGCAGCGGCGCTGCTGGCCCAACGCAACCCGGCCTGGAAGGCCATGGACCTCAAGTCCGCCCTGGTGACCACGGCGAAGCCGGTCGCGAACGAGTCCATCTACGCGCAGGGCGGCGGCATCGTGAGCGTCCCGAACGCGATGGCCACGACCACCACGACCGACGTCGCCGGCGTGGGCTTCGGCAAGCTCGACTGGCCGTGGACCGCGCTTCCCGCGCAGCACAAGAACATCACCTACCGCAACAACAGCGACCAACCGCAGACGCTGGCGCTGGCATCCGCGATCGACGCTCCCGCGGGCTTGTTCAGCGTCGAACCGGCGAACTTGTCCATACCAGCGCACGGAACCGGGCAGGCGACCGTCACGCTCACGCCGTCCGCCGGGCAGCCCGGTCTTCGCGGTGGCGTGATCACGTCCACCGTGGACGGTAAACCGGGTCCCAAGGTGTTGCTGGGCGCGAGCTTGGAAGACGAACGGTACGAGCTGACCATCAAGACGGTCCGACGCGACGGCGCACCCGCCTCCCTGCCGAACATCTTCCTGGCCAACAAGGAAGGCACGTTCGTGGACTGGCCGGTCGTCGGTGTCGATGGCCGGACCATCCGGGTGCCCAAGGGGACGTACTCGCTGGTCGGCAACATCGTCGACCGGGACGAGGGGTTCGAGCCGCACGCGGTGACCAGCCTGGCACAAATGAACTTCATCGTGGACAAGCCGTCCACGGTGGTCCTCGATGCCCGCGGCTCGCAGCCGGTCCGGGTCCAGCTGGACGGTGACCCCGGCGCCCGGCAGCTGGCCAGGGAGGATGGGATCGGCCTGCAGCTGCCCGGCACCGTGAGCATCGGATCCGGCATGTCAGGCCCGAGCGAACTGCCGTTCTACGCCCAGCCGGTACGCGATCCGAAGCTCTCGTACTACTCGCACTCGTTGTGGGCCAGGCCGCAGGCAACGCTGACCGTGACCGCGCCGGAACGGTTCGAGGTGCCGGTCGAGTACGCGATGAACAGCGCGCCCATCGGCGACCTGACTGCCGGGATCGTGGACGCGAAGACCGGTCAGCCTGACGAGATCAAGGGTCTCGACCTCAAGGGCAAGATCGCGTTGCTGCGCGAGGGCGACGACGCGACGCAGCAGGTGGCGAACGTGGCCGATGCCGGGGCAGTCGCGGCGGTGTTCGAGCCGAGCCGGTTCGGCCAGTGGTTCGATCAACAGACCCGGATTCCCGTTGTCAGCGCCGGGTTGACGTTCGACCGTCTGTCCACAGCGGCCAGTGCGCGAATACACGGCAACGATGTCGCTCCCACCGGATACCACGTGATGCAGCAGAGCATCGGAGAACTGCCTGCGGGCAGGGAATACCGGATGAACAAGCGGGATCTGGTCGCGGTGGAGAACGACTACCGCTCTCCTGGTGCGGCAGGTCCCGCGCACAACCTGTCGATGCCCGTCCCGGCGGCGGACGGGTTCATGGCCGTGCTGCATTTCGAGGCGAAGGCACCGATGCGGCGCGTCGAGTACTACAGCCCCGGAAAATGGCGGCAGTGGGTCAGCGTCGGCCAGGGCGACACCGGGATGCAGGTGATACCGGTGACGGCCTTCGAGCACGGGAAGACGTACCGGACCGTGTGGTACCAGGGGGTGTTCGCGCCGAGGCTGGACTGGCCGGAGTTCCCGGCGGTCTCCCGTACCAGGGACGTCATCCAGGCGAGCATCCCGATGTGGTCGGCCTCGGCCTCGTGGGACTATCCCGCCCCGGATGCGACGGACACCGGCTCGACCACGTTGAGCCTGAACGGAAAGCCGTTGCAGACCATTCCCGCGCCGGGTAGCGGCTACTGGCAAGGACTGCCCGCCGAGTCCGGCAGCTACGAGCTGAGCACGACGGCGGTCCGGAACAACCCGTCCTTCCAGCGGTCCACCGAGATCCGTTCCACCTGGCGGTTTCCGTCCGCGGCGGCCGAGACCCAGACGGCCCTGCCGCTGCTCGACCCCAGGTACAACGTCCCGCTCGACGAGAACAACCGTGGCGGCGGCCCGTTCACCGTCACCGTGAAAGCCAAGACCTTCAAGGCTTTCGCGTCCTTCGACGGGGTCACCTGGAAGCAGCTCAGCGTCCTTCAGCTGGGCGACTGCTGGTTCGTCCAGTCCCCCGGCGGCCACAGTGGACAGATGGTGTCCCTGCGCATCTCAGCAGACGCGGGCGACCGCGGCGTCGACCAGACGCTGATCAACGCCTACCAGGTCCGCTGACCGTCGCGGCCTCCCCTTGGGCTCACAGGGGGAGGCCGTGGGTCTCCCGGACGAGGTCGACGATACCGGACATGATCTGGGTCAGCTCGTAGTCCTTGGGCGTGAAGACACGCGCGATTCCCTTGGACAGCAGGATCTTCTCGTCCTCCGGCGGCACGATCCCGCCGACGATCACCGGGATGTCCCCGGCCCCGGCCTTCTTCAGGCCCTCCACCACCGCCGGGACGACCTCCAGGTGCGACCCGGACAGCACGGACAACCCGACGACGTGCACGCCCTCCTGGACGGCGGCGGCCACGATCTGGTCGGGGGTCAGCCGGATCCCTTGGTACACAACCTCGAAGCCCACATCCCTGGCCCGGACCGCGACCTGCTCGGCACCGTTGGAGTGGCCGTCCAGGCCGGGCTTGCCGACCAGCATCCGCAGGCGTTCGCCCAGCTCGGCGTTGGTCGCCTGAACCCGCTCGCGCACCTGGGCCAGCTCCGCCCCGGCCGAGCCGACCGAAACGCCGGAAACCCCGGTGGGAGCGCGGTATTCGCCGAACACCTCACGCAGCGCCCCGGCCCACTCGCCGGTCGTGACCCCGGCCCTGGCACACGCCAGAGTCGCCGACATCAGGTTGACCTCGGTCTTGGCGGCCGCACGCAGAGCATCCAAAGTGGACTCGACGAGGGCCTGGTCACGGCCCGAGCGCCACGCCTGGATCGCGCCGACGGCATCCTTCTCGACAGCCGGGTCAAGCTGCTCGATCGCTTGCGCGCCTTCGGCTTGCAACGGTGACGGCTCGGTGGTGCCGAACTTGTTGACGCCGACGATGACCTCCTCGCCGGCCTCGATCCGCATCCGCCGCCCGGCCAGCGACCCGACGAGCTGGGTCTTCATGTACCCGCTCTCGACTGCCGCGACCGCGCCGCCCATCGCCTGCACACGGTCGATCTCCTCGCGCGCGCCCCGGACGATCGCGTCCACTTTGGCCTGGATCACCGGCGAACCGTCGAAGATGTCCTCGTACTCCAGCAAGTCCGTCTCATAGGCGAGCACCTGCTGCATGCGCAACGCCCACTGCTGGTCCCACGGCCGCGGCAGGCCCAGCGCCTCGTTCCACGCCGGCAGCTGGATCGCGCGGGCGCGGGCGTTGCGGGACAACGTGACCGCGAGCATCTCCAGCACGATCCGCTGGACGTTGTTCTCCGGCTGCGCCTCGGTCAGGCCGAGCGAGTTCACCTGCACGCCGTAGCGGAACCGGCGGTGCTTCGGGTTCTGCACGCCGTAGCGCTCCAGCGTGATCTCGTCCCAGAGCGCGGTGAACGCGCGCATCTTGCAC
>CBIMJO010001207.1:0-3804 GCA_966244135.1 uncultured Actinocrispum sp.
TACTTCGCCGGATCGCCGACAAACACGGGAACCTGCAACGAAATCGCGCCGCCCTCGACGAGATCGACGGCATCCTCACCGGCACTGACATCCAGGTGAAGGCCCCGGAATACGTGCACCCACAAGTCGCCGTCCCGGAGCTGGTGCTGGCAGGGGAGGAGGTGACGGTCGTGGTCCAACTGCCCGGTCAGCACGCGATCACGGTGACCGTCCGCGATGAACACGGGTATCCGGTCGACTCCCTCAGGCCCCGCGTCGTCCAAGGCCAGGCTGCCGCGGTCTTCGATGACCTGCCGCCCGGTGGGTACACCGTGGACGTTGAGGGCGGCGCTGCGGTCGCCCCCGTCAGCAGTGACATTCTCGTGTGGGACAAGGACCTTTGATCAGGCCGACAGCGACGGCAGCCGGTCTGACCTTCGGTACAGCGCGTCGATCACGTCGGTGAAGTCGGCCGCGATCTGGGCGCGCCGCCATCGACTGGTTCACCGAGCACCAAACCACGCCTGCGCAGCTCCGAAGCCAGGGCCACTACCTCGACCGCGACATCGGTGCCGGGGGGATCACCGGTGTCGCTGGGTTGTTTCAGTCGGCGAGGCCGTGTTGGAGGGCGTATCGCGCCAGGCCGACGCGGCTCCTCAGACCTAGCTTGCTGAGGGTCCTCATCACGTGTGCTTCCACCGAGCGGGGGCTGATCCCGAGGGCCGTGGCGACCTCGTGGTTGGTCATGTCCTGGGCGACCAGCCGGACGATGCTGCGCTCGCGGCTCGTGAGCGCGGGTGGCTGATCGTCATCCGACTCGCGGTAGTGCGCGAGCATCACCGACGATGCGGCTGCGCTGAGCACGGGTTCGCCGAGGGCGGTTCGCCGGACCGCGTTGATGATCTGCTCCCGCCCGGCGCCCTTGAGCAGGTAGCCCTTGGCGCCCGCGCGCAACGAAGCCCGGATGGACTCGGCGTCGTCGAACATGGTCAGCACCAGCACCCGCGCCGCCGGGTCGCGCGCGACGATTTGCCTGGTGGCCTCGACGCCTGACATCACCGGCATGTGCAGGTCCATCACCACGACGTCCGGTCCTGCGGTGGCAGCCAATTCGACCGCCTCGGCGCCGTTCGCCGCTTCGGCGACCACCTCATAACCGGCATCGGCGAGCACAACTCCCAGCCCGAAACGGAACATCGGATGGTCGTCCACGAGCATCACCCGGATCCGCCCCGGTGCCTGTGCCGCTTCAGGAACCACGGCATCCGCTGGGTTGGCTGGTTGCTTGACGTGGACGTCCGGCGCAGGTGGCTGGTCGTCCGCGGACACCCGCGCCACCAACCACAACGGCTGGATGATCTCCGTGTTGCCGCCGAGGGCCTGCACGACCTTCTCGACGTTCGCCCACCTCGGCAGCGTGGGCCCGGTCAGCGTCCGGTGCACGGTGTCGTGGCTGAGCTGGTTGGTCGACTTCGCGATGTCCCTGATGCTCGGTTCGCCTGCGCGCAGGTGCAGGTCGTACAGCGCGTCGAAGAAGTCCGCCATCGCGCCGCGGGGCAGGTCCAGCCGTCGCAGTCGTCCCATCGGCTCCTCGCTGTCAGAGTTTGTCCGAGCTTGTCAGACTCACTAGCGTGATTACCCCACTGCTTGCGAGTATATAGCGAGTGTCCACCCGTACAGGCTGGGCCAGGCGGCGCGATGACGGTGGGGAGCGGAGGCCGAGGTGGGCGGCGATCTGGTGCACCTGGCGATGACCGGTGTGCCCGCTGCCGCCGTGGCCGGCTACCTGCTCCTGCGGGTCGCCGACCGCATCACGTTCCTCATTGGACTGCGGATGGTGCTTCGCAATACGCGGAAGGAGGACCGGGTGGCGGCGATCAAGGCCTACCGGGACACAGCATGGCGAGGCCGGACCTTGGATCAGCGCTGAGCGCATCCCGGGCTGCGTCTTCCGCCAACAGTACATAGAGGACTTCCAGCACCACCGGCGTCGTCCCGAGGTTCCGTCCGATGTGGACCTTGACGCCGCGGACAGAACAACACGTTCAGACTTCGCCGCGGGTAGTCGATGGCGGCTCTCCCAGGTTCTCGGGATGCGGCTTGGCGGGTATTGCCCCGGTCCCGGCATTCTTGCTGATCGCACCAGGCACGGGCAGTCTCTCGGAAGGATCCTCGTACACGCTCGAGCTGTCCAAGCCGAGTTCAGCCCTGGCGGCCACGTAGAACTTGGTCAGCCATTCGTCAAGTCCCCTTCTGGCTGCCCAGAAGTCGGCGTTTCCGCCTTGGGTGGCGCGCCACTGGTGGTAGGCATGATGGATCAGCTGGCGGCCTGCCTCCTGGGTGGCCACGGATGTGGATATGAGCCGCAGCTTCTCCTGCAACGCTCGCGCCTGGGAGTGAGCCGCACGGGCATCACGCTGTAGCTGGCTGTCGTCGGGTGCCTTGCCCAGTTCATGACTGATATCCCGCAGGCGGGACACTTCACTCGCCAGGGCCGCGCAGGTGGAGCGGAACTCCTCACGCCAGAGTTTACGGTCGTCTCGTCGCCCGCGAACCAGTTCGGTGGCGAGGGTGCCCAGCATCCCCACGAGAGCGCCGGCCAGGGTGAACAGTGCCGTCGTCATCCGCGGTCCCCTCCAGGTAGAAGTTCAATGACAAACGCCATGGACACCCTAATCCATTGGCTCACAACGGAATCCGGAACGGCCCGGTCGGCCGGGGCAAAGAAGCGGCGGCGGTCTGCTGCTGGAGCTTCCGGGCAGCCCGCCGAGTAGCCCGGGCATGGTGTGGACGCAGGATTTCCGGGACGACATGCCGGAACACTGTGATGGTTGATACCTTGGCCAGTACTGTCGATTCCTGTGTGTCCGTGCCAACTGGAGCATTTCAATGGAGTTCCTGATCACGTTCTCGGGCTCGGTCGATGCCGATGAGCAGCGTTCGTTACAGGAGTTGATGCGGGGTGAGCCGGAGTTGCGGGCCGGCATGCGAACACACTCCGCCCCGATCGACGGCGGGCGACTGGGTTCCGTCATCGAGACCCTCGCAGTGGTGCTGGGGCCAGGCGGTGCCGCGACGGCGTTGGTCAGCGTCCTGGTGGCGTGGCTACGGCGACGGAAGAGTGACGTCGCGATCAAGGTGACGCGGCCGGACAGCGGTGTTGTCGTGGAGATCTCGGCCAGCAACGTGCGCGATCTGGACCTGGCGGACATAAGCGGGTTGGTGCGCGACGTCTCCGGCACGCTCGAACCGAAGATGGGTGACGAGCGGACATCGTGAGATGGGGTTACCGCTATCCGGTCCAGGAGTGCGGATCGTCCTGGCGGGGGTCGGGGAACATCCGTCCGGCGGGGACTTGCCGGACGTGCCGGCCGCCGCGGACAGCGTGGCTGATCTGGCCGCAGAGCTCACCAGCCGTTGTGGCGTGCCGGCCGAGCAGATCGCGGTGGTGGTCGATCCGGACAGCCCACTCGCCTTGGGCGAGGCGCTGACCGGCGCGGCCGACGAGGCAAGTGAGGTCCTGGTCTTCTATTACGTCGGCCACGGCCTGATCGGCGAGGGCGGCGAGCTGTACCTGGCCACCGGCGCCACTGACGACCTGTCGGTTGGCCTGGCATACAAGGCGTTGCCGTACTCCGCGGTCCGCGACACGCTGGCGACCTGCCGGGCGCAGGTCACGGTGGTGGTCCTCGACTGCTGTTTTTCCGGCCGGGCCCCCAACGCTTTCGCCGTCGCCGCGTTACGGGCCTCGGAGCTGGCGAGCGTGCATGGCAGTTACCTGCTTTCCTCAGCGGCGCGGGAGGAACAGGCACTGGCGCCGGAAGG
>CBIMJO010001208.1:0-3804 GCA_966244135.1 uncultured Actinocrispum sp.
GCCGCCCGGGCTGGTGAACGTGGTGCCGTCCAAGCGATCCGGGGCCGTGGTCGGCGCCATGCTGGACGACCCTCGGGTGCGCAAGCTGTCGTTCACCGGGTCCACTGAGGTCGGTCGCACTTTGCTGGCGGCCGCGGCTAACAGCGTGCTCAGCTGCTCGATGGAACTGGGCGGGAACGCTCCCTTCCTGGTGTTCGACGACGCCGACCTGGACGCCGCGATCGAGGGCGCGATGGTGGCGAAGATGCGCAACGGCGGCCAGGCCTGCACAGCTGCGAACAGGTTCTATGTGCAGGCCGGGATCGCGCCGGAGTTCTCGCGGCGGCTGGCGGAGGCCATGTCCTCGTTGAAGATGGGCCCGGGCGCCGACGAGGGGATCCAGCTGGGGCCGTTGGTCAACGCCGAGGCAGTGGCCAAAGTGGACGAACTGGTCACCGGCACGATCGCGGCCGGGGCGCACGCTCTGGTCGGCGGCCGGAAACCGGACGGGCCGGGGTTCTTCTACCCGGCGACCGTGCTGGCGGACGTTCCCTCGACGGCCCCGGTGCTGGCCGAGGAGATCTTCGGGCCGGTCGCCCCGGTCGTCACGTTCTCCGGCGAGGACGAGGCGATCCGGCTGGCGAACGCCACCGAGCACGGCCTGGTGTCCTATGTGTACACCTCGGATCTGGCCCGCGGCCTGCGGGTGTCCGAGGCGCTCCAGGCCGGCATGGTGGGCCTGAACCGGGGCCTGGTGTCCGAGCCCGCGGCCCCGTTCGGCGGGGTCAAGCAGAGCGGGATCGGCCGCGAGGGCGGGCACGAGGGACTGCTGGAATACACCGAGTCCAAGTACATCGCGGTGTCCTGGGCCCGATCATCCGATCGTTAGGAACTCGTGCGAACTGGTCCGGCGGCACCAAGGGATGGCCCTATGCTTGTTCGGTGAAAAAACCTCCAACCATCAAGGATGTCGCCGACCTCGCGAAGGTGCACGCGGCCACCGCGAGCCGGGCGCTCAACCCGCAGACCCGGGACAAGGTGAGCGCGCGGACGGCCAACCGCATCCTGGAGGCGGCCAAGTCCCTGGGCTACGCGCCCAACTCGGCGGCGCGCAGCCTGCGGACCAAGACCTCCTCGGTGGCCGGAGTGATCATCCCCGACCTGCGCAACCCGGTGTTCCCGCCGATCGTGCGCGGCATCGAGGACGCCTTGCGAGGGGCCGGGTACATGGCCCTGCTGGGCAACACCGACGGCGACGTCGAGCGCGAGAACGAGCTGCTGCTGGCCATGCGCGGGCGGCAGACCGACGGGTTCATCCTGGCCACCGGCCGCCGCGCGGACTCCGCCCCGCCCGACGGTGTGCCGACCGTGCTGGTCAACCGCCGCACCGACGCGGGCGACATCCCGTCAGTGACCAGCGACAACGCGGCCGGGGTGCACGCGACCGTCCGCATGCTGGCCGAACTGGGACACACGCGGATCGCGCATGTCGCCGGGCCACAGGACTTGTCGACCGGATGGGAGCGCTACCGGGCCTTCCTGGATGCCATGGAGGCACACGGCTTGGACAGCGATCCGGCGCGGATCCGGTTCGCCGCGGCGTTCACAGAGGACGCCGGCCGCGACGCGGCCATCGACCTGCCCGATGACATCACCGCGATCATCGCCGGGAACGATCTGATCGCGCTCGGCTGCTACCAGGCGTTGGAGACCAACGGGTTGAGCTGCCCGACGGACGTGTCCGTGGTGGGGTTCAACGACATGCCGTTCACCAGCACCCAGCGGCCGTCGCTCACAACGGTGCGGATTCCGCACTACGACATGGGGTTCGAGGCCGCGCGGCTGTTGCTGGAACGGATCTCCTCGCCGAGCGCGCCCGCGAAACGAGTCGTGCTGCCGGTCGAGCTGATCCGGCGGGACTCGGTGGTCAAGGCATCGCGTTGATGATGTTCTCCGGGGTCAGCGGGAGCGTGCGGACCCGGACATCCAGGGCGTCGCTCAGCGCGTTCGCGATGGCCGCGGCGGTCGGGCCCTGAGCGGTCTCGCCCGCGCCCAGACAGGGCTCGCCGGGCCGGTCGAGCAGCACGACGTCGACCTCGGGCACCTCGGAGAACCGCAGGATCGGGTAGGTCTCCCAGTCCGCGCTGGTCACCCGGGTGCGGTCGAACCGGACCTGTTCCTTGGTCGTCCAGCTGGTGCTCTGGATCGCCCCGCCCTCGACCTGGTTGCGCAGGCCGTCCGGGTTGACGATCATGCCCGCGTCCACGGCCAGGGTCAGCTTGCGCACCCGGATCTCGGTCTCCGCCTCGACTTCCGCGACCACCGCGCAGTACGCACCGTGGTTGCTGTACCGGGCGAAGGCGAAACCCGTTCCCGGCTCACGGGTCCACCTGTTCGCCCGTTCGGCGGCGGCTTCGACGACAGCCCGGGCTCGCGGATCTTTGAGGTACCGCAGGCGGAATGTGACCGGGTCGACGTCTCCGGCGAGTTCGTCCATGAAGGACTCGATGGCGAACACGTTGAGGTAGGCGCCGAGCGATCGCAGCGCCGATGTGCGCAGCGGCATTTCCAGGTGGCGGTTCGTGGCGACCTCGTGCGCCGGGAACTCGTACAGCGGAACGGCATTGCGTTGTGAGCCACCACCACGAGAGGTGGGCGGATCGATGGAGACCGGCAGGGTGATGGGGTCGGCGGTGTAGGCCATCGCCAGGAATGCCGGGTTCGCGAACACCCCGGGTCGCGAGACGTGGCCATTGCCATAGATTTCGTGGTGCCACGAAAGGACATTCCCGTCGGTGTCGACGCCGGCCGACAGTTCCACGGCCATCGCGGGTCCGAACGGCGCCCAGCTCAGCTCGTCCGCCCGCGACCACACGACCTGCACGGGCCGGCCTTCGACCGCGCGGGCCAGCAGGACCGCGTCGTAGGCCACGTCGTCGGCGCCATTGTGGCCGTAGCAGCCCGCCCCTTCGACGTGGTGCACGGTCACTTCGCCCGCGTTGGTCGCCTTCTGGAGTTGGCGCTGAAGGTTGTATGCGCCTTGGGTGTGACTCCAGACTTCGAGCTCGTTTCCTTGCCAGCACGCGATCGCGCACGAGGGAGCGATGGAAGCGTGTGCCAGGTAGGGGCGTGTGTAGGTGGCTGAGACCGTTTCGGCGACCGCTTCCGTGTTCTCGACCAGCTCGGAGATGACGCTGCGGTCGCTGGGGGCGGCGGTCAGGAAGGCGCCCAGTGCCGCACTGTCCGGGAGGGTGGCGCGCTCGTCCCAGATGCTGTTGGCGCGCAGCAGTTCCGCTCCGGCGACGGCGGTTTCCTCCTGGGCGGCGATGATCCCGATGAAGCTGCCGTCTCGCACGATGTCCACGACATCAGGCAGTCCTTTGGCCGGGCTGGTGTCCAGTTCCCTCAGGACCGCGCCGGGGGAGGGCGGGCGGACGACCCGGCCGTAAAGCATGCCCGGCAACGACAAGTCGTGGACATACCGGGGAATCCCGTTGACCTTGTCCGGAATGTCGAGGCGGGCCGCGCTGGTGCCGACGATCCGGTACTCGGTATGAGGTTTCGGCTGGGGCTCACCGGTTGCGTCCACCGACAGGTCCACCTCGCCGGCGAGCTCCCAGTAACTCGTCTCCCCGTCCCGGGAGGTGATCTTGCCGTCATCGATCGCAAGTTCCTTGGTGCCAAGGCGTTTCGCAGCAGCGGCGAGGAAGAGCGCCCGGACTTCGGCGCCGGCCTGGCGCAGCGCCGGGCCGGACTCCTCCAAGGACCGGCTGCCCGCGGTGAGGTTCTCGTGGGCGACGCGCTGACCGGTGCTGTACGCGTCCA
>CBIMJO010001209.1:0-3799 GCA_966244135.1 uncultured Actinocrispum sp.
CGGCGCGGGGGCCGGCGTCTGCGGGGCGGCGCTGGCCGATCTGGACCTGCCGATCGAGCTGCTGCGCGGGTTCGCGTTGCTGGCCCGCACCGCCGGGCTGATCGGCCAGCTCGCCGAGGAACTGCGCCACCCGGTGGCCAACGAGATCTTCCTTTCCGTCGACCGCAACAACAAGCCCGTGCCGCCAGATCCTGCCTAGGAGAACCCCGATGGCCCAACTCGTCGCGGTGATCGCGTCCACGCACCATCCGTTCTACCACCGCGCCAGCACGGCCACCGGCGAGGACCGGCCGCCGTTCGCCGACGAGTGGGTCCGCAAGGTGGAGGCGTTCCGGGAGACGCTGACCAAGGCGCGGCCGGACGCGCTGGTGATGGTTGGCTCGGACCACTTCCACCAGCTGTGGCTGGACAACATGCCGCAGTTCCTGGTCGGCAAGGCGCCGTTCTACGACGCCAACTTCTACAACGAGGAGCGCGAGTTCGGCCTGCCGCGGATGCTCCTCAAAGGACAGGAGGACCTGTCCTCGTACATCCTGCGCGAGGGCCTGGACGCGGGCTTCGACCTGGCCTTCTCCAACGAGCTGCGGATCGACCACTCGATCACCTGCCCGATCATCACCCTCCGGCCGCAGAACGACCTGCCGATCGTGCCGGTCTACACCAACATCTTCGCTCCCCCGCTGCCGCAACCCAAACGCTTCGTCCAGCTCGGGCAGACCATCCGCGAGCTGGTCGAGTCCTGGCCGTCGGACCAGCGGGTCGCGGTGATCGGCACCGGGCACCTGTCGCTGGAACTGGGCGGTCCCAGGCAGTTCGGCCCGCACGGCCCCGACCCGCAGTTCGACCAGCGGGCGGTGGAGTGGATCTCCACCGGTGACCTGGACGGCTGCCTGTCCGAGGTCACATTGGACAGTCTGCACGCGCCGGGCAACGCCACCCACGGGTTCATGGACTTCATGCTGATGATGGGCGTCGCGGGCGCCGGGCAGAAGGCCGACTACGTGGACACCTACGACCTGTTCCACACCATGGAGGCCTACTTCACCTGGTACCCCTCGGGAGGCACGCGGTGAGCAAGTACCTGCTGAACAAGTTCCTGTTCACTGTGGACCGCGACCCCGAGCTGGTCGAGCGGTACCGCGAGGATCCACAAGGGACGGTCGCCTGGTGGGAGATCGAGTACGCCAACCGGATCCTCAACTGCCACACCGGTGAGTCCAGCACCTGGCTGCAGTTCGAGGACAGCGAGCGGCAGGCCCTGGCCACGCACGACTATCCGGCGTTGTTCGAGCTGGGCGCGCACCCGTTCCTGACGTTGACCTTGTTCATCGCGATGTTCGAGCGGGATCACGAGCAACCGCTGGGCTTCCAGCTGGAGTACGCGCGCAGGCTCTCGCAGTTCTCGTTGCCCTACCCCGACATCGCGACCTGATCATGCGCGCGGCGATCATCAGCGAGCCCGGACGGTCACCCGTCCCGGGGCACCTCGACCGGGCGAGCGCGACGGTCGAGGTGCTCGCCGCGCCCATCACCCCGCTGGACCTGTTGTGCGCCAGCGGGACCTCGTACTTCGGTGTGCCCGCCATGCCGTATGTTCCTGGCGTACAAGGCATTGGGCGAGTCGGCGGCAAGCTCGTGTGGTTCCCGACCACGGCGGGTATGCGCCCAGGCAACGGCAGCATGGCCGAATTCGCAGCCGTGCCAGCGGATGCGCTGGTGCCGTTGCCCGATGACGTCGACCCGGTGCTGGTGGCGGCGCTGGGACTGTCCGCCGTGGCCGCACACATGAGCCTGTCCTGGCGCGGTTCCCTCGCGGCGGGCGAGCAGGTGATCGTGCTGGGCGCGGGCGGCGTGGTGGGCCAGGCCGCCGTCCAGCTCGCCCGGATCGCCGGTGCCAGAAGGGTTGTCGCGGGCGCGAGGTCGGCCGAGGCCCAGGCCCGGGCCGCTGCGGCGGGCGCGGACGCCGTCGTCGCTCTGGACACCGAAGACGTGACGGTGCTCTCCGAACGGTTCGCGGACGCCTGCGACGGACCCGCCGACCTCGTGCTGGACCCGCTGTTCGGTGCGCCCGCTGCCGCCGCCGCACGCAACCTCCGGGTCGGTGGGCGGTTGGTCAACCTGGGCAGCTCGGCCGCGGAGACCTGCCCGATCGACTCCGGTACCCTGCGCAGCAAGTCGCTGCAGCTACTGGGGTACACGAACAACGAGCTCACCAACGAGCAACGCGCCGAGGCGCTGACGAAGATCGCGGCCCTGGCGGCAGCGGGCGAGCTGACGGTGGCCTACGAGGTGTTTCCCCTGGAAGAAGTCACCGCAGCCTGGCAGCGGCAGGCCGACGGCCGGGCGCAGGGCCGGATCGTGCTGGTCACGCACTGAATTTGCATTTCCGCCGCGGGCTCGTTATCCTGCGGATGTCTCCCTCTTGTGGATGCAGGCCCCAGCGGCCCCCCAGGAGTGAATCTTCAAGTCCCCGGCCCCGCCCTTCGCGGTGCGAAGTCGCGGCATACCCGGGAGTCATCAGGCATGCGCCGGCCAAGGGCCCGCGCTGGTGCCGCACACCCCCATGAACTTAAGGAAAACCCATGAACACCGAGACAATCCCAGCCACAATCCCGGCCCAGCGCACCGATGACCTGGTCGCTGTCGCCGGCATCCTGGACATTGTGGACGGTCACGCCACCATCCGGACCGAGGGCTACCTGCCCGGCCCGGGCGATGTCACCGTCCCGATGTCGTTCGTCCGCAAGGACGACCTGCGCCGCGGCGACACCGTCACCGCGCTGGCGCACCCGTCCGGCAAGAACCGGCTGGTCCGGATCGAGACCGTGAACGGCCAGCGCCCGGGCCACGAGCGGCCCAAGTTCGCCGATCTGGTCCCGCTCCACCCTGCCGACCGGCTGCGCCTGGAGACCGAGCCGCACCAGCTGACCACCCGCGTGGTCGACCTGGTGATGCCGGTCGGCAAGGGCCAGCGCGCGCTCATCGTGGCGCCGCCCAAGGCCGGCAAGACCACTGTGCTGCAGTCGATCGCGCACGGGATCAGCAAGAACCACCCGGAATGCCACCTGATGCTGGTGCTCGTCGGCGAACGTCCCGAGGAGGTCACCGATCTGGCCCGGGCGGTGCCCGGCGAGGTGATCGCGGCCACGTTCGACCGCCCGCCCGCCGAGCACACCGCCCTGGCCGAGCTGGCGATCGAACGGGCCAAGCGCCTGGTCGAGACCGGCCGCGACGTCGTGGTCCTGCTCGACTCGCTGACCCGGCTCGGCCGCGCCTACAACCTAGCCGCGCCCGCGTCCGGCCGGATCCTGTCCGGCGGCGTCGACTCCACCTCGCTCACCCCGCCCAAGCGGCTGCTCGGCGCGGCCCGCAACATCGAGAACGGCGGCTCGCTGACCATCTTCGCCACCGCGCTCGTCGAGACCGGCTCCGCCATGGACACCGTGATCTTCGAGGAGTTCAAGGGCACCGGGAACGCCGAGCTCAAGCTCGACCGGCGGCTGGCGGACAAGCGGATCTTCCCGGCGATCGACATCGACGCCTCGGGCACCCGCAAGGAGGAGCTGCTGCTCGCGCCCCAGGAGCTGCGCATCGTGCTGCAGCTGCGCCGGGTGCTGCACGCGCTCGACACGTCCGCCTCGCTCGAGCTGCTGCTCGACAAGATGAAGGCGACGCGCACCAACGTCGAGTTCCTCATGCAGATCCAGAAGACCACCGTCGACAACGAGGGAACGGCCTCCGCCTAGCCCCCCGCCGTACGGCGGGAAGCCTGCGCCTCCCGTCGGCGTTGGTAGGACGG
>CBIMJO010001210.1:0-3794 GCA_966244135.1 uncultured Actinocrispum sp.
CTCAGGAGCCGTCGGCGCTGACAGCCGATACCTCGACCCCACTGCGGAGCCTGCGGCGGCGACGCGGCCCCTCGGCGGTGTAGGAAGCCGTGACCTCGGCGGGCGTGGCGGAGGCGGTGGCCGGAGCCTCCTCGGAAGTCGGGCCGGCCACGTCGACGCCCGCACGGCGGCGGCGCCGCGCGCGGGTCCGGCGGGGTCGCTCCTCGTCGTCCGACGCCGGGGTCTCGACGGACGCGGGCTTGGACGAGCCCGCGGTCGTGCGCTTGCGCACGGCGCCACCGCGGCGGCGGCGCTTGTTGCGGCCGCCGGACAGGTCCTCCTCCGGCTCGGCATCGAGGCCGGCGCGGGTGCGCTGGTCCTCCGGCAGCCAGCCGGTCGAGCCCGCCGGGATGCCCAGGTCGGCGAACAGGTGGTCGGACGTCGAGTACGTCTCCACCGGCTCGGGCTTGCCCAGGTTGAGGGCGTCGCTGATGGACTTCCAGCGGTACTCCTCGTCCCAGTCGACCAGGGTGACCGCGACGCCTTCGCGTCCCGCCCGGCCGGTGCGGCCGATCCGGTGCACGTAGGTCTTCTCGTCCTCCGGGCACTGGAAGTTGATCACGTGCGTGACGTCGTCGATGTCGATGCCGCGGGCCGCCACGTCGGTGGCCACCAGCACGTCCACCTTGCCGGAGCGGAACGCGCGCAGCGCCTGCTCGC
The DNA here is from genome assembly GCA_966244135.1 of uncultured Actinocrispum sp. Classification (GTDB taxonomy): domain Bacteria; phylum Actinomycetota; class Actinomycetes; order Mycobacteriales; family Pseudonocardiaceae; genus Kibdelosporangium. The sequence continues at coordinate 700 of CBIMJO010001210.1, forward strand.
GGGCGCCCTGGCCGAGGTCGCCGTGCACGGCCGCGGCGGCGAACCCGCGCTCGGTCAGCTCGTCGGAGATCTTCTGCGCGGTGCGCTTGGTCCGGGCGAAGACCATCGACAGGCCGCGGCCCTCGGACTGCAGCGCGCGGGCGATGATCTCGGTCTTGTCCAGCGAGTGCGCCCGGTAGACGAACTGCCTGGTGCGCTCGTGGATGGCGCCGACGTCGTTCTCCTCGGCACGGATGTGCGTCGGCTGGCGCAGGAACGTGCGGGCGAGCGTGATGATCGGGCCGGGCATGGTCGCCGAGAACAGCATGGTCTGCCGCTGCTCGGGCACCATGCCGAGGATCCGCTCGATGTCCGGCAGGAAGCCCAGGTCGAGCATCTCGTCGGCCTCGTCCAGCACCAGGCCGCGGACCTTGCCGAGCACCAGGTGGCGCTGTTCGGCCAGGTCGAGCAGGCGGCCCGGGGTGCCGACGACGAGATCCACGCCCTTGCGCAGCGCGGAGATCTGCTGCTCGTAGGGGCGGCCGCCGTAGATCGCCAGGATCCGCACGCCGAGGTGCTTGCCCGCGTCGGTGAGGTCGTGGGTGACCTGGAGACAAATCTCACGTGTGGGCACCACCACCAGCACCTGCGGGGTGCCGTCGCCCGGGGTCTGCACCCGGTGCAGCAGCGGCACGCCGAACCCGAGGGTCTTGCCGGTGCCGGTGCGTGCCTGGCCGATGATGTCCTCACCGGCCATGGCCAGCGGCAACGTGAGTTCCTGGATCGCGAAGGTGCGCTCGATGCCAGCCGCCGAGAGCGCCTTGACGATCTCCTCCTTGACGCCGAACTCGGCGAAGGTGGGGGAGTCGCCCCGGACCGGCGCGCCGGCCTTCAGCGGGTGGGACGTGTCCAGATCGGGGACCCCGGCCTCGCTGTGCTCCAGCGCGACTGGGTCCAAAGTGTTCGGTTGAGTGTGGTCGCTTTCCGTCAAGCTCAGGGTGATCGCCTCTCTCTAGACCAGTGCGCACTGCCCCTGGTAGAGGGCCGCTCGACCGCTGCCTTGGCTGGCGCGGGAGGGCCGCGAGCGTGCACACACCCTCCACGTGACCGGCCGTTTCCGACGTGCCGTCACGTCTCTTGCAGTGTCGCCTCACAGCGCTAGGTACGCCGGGCGTCACGCCGAGTCTACCTGGGGTGTAGTACAGATACGCTCACCGCCATGAGCGAGGCTGAATCGGTGGCGGAGCCGGTCGTGCTGAGGGACGGGGTCGTCGACCTGCTGGGCGTGCTGGCCTATGGCGAGCTGTCGGCGTTCGACCGGCTGGCGGAGGACGCCCGCGGGGCCCCCACGCTGGCCGGGCGCGCCGCACTGTCGGAGATGGCCGCGGCGGAGATCGGGCATTTCGCCAAGATCGAGCGGTACCTGCTCGCGCACGGGATCGCGCCGGAGGACGCGATGGCGCCGTTCGTCCGGCACTTCGAGGCGTTCCACGCGTCCACCCCGCCGCGCAGCTGGCACGAGTCGATCGTGAAGGCCTACGTGTTCGACGGCCTCGCGGCGGACCTCTACAGCCAGCTCGCTCACTGGCTGGACGAGTCGACCAAGCAGCTGGTGCTCGATGTGCTCGCCGACACGGGGCACTCGGCGTTCGCTGAGCGCGAAGTCAAGACCGCCTGCGAGGCCGACCGCGCGCTGCGCGACCGGCTGACGCTGTGGGCGCGCCGGCTGCTGGGCGAAGGATTGACGCAGGCCCAGTACATAGTGGCCGAACGCGACGGGCTGACCGAGCTGATCGTGACCGGCTCCGGCGACCTCGCCGGAATCGCGGCGCTCTTCCGGCGGTTGCAACAGGCGCACGGCAAGCGGATGACAACCCTCGGACTCGGATAGTGTTCATCCGGTAACGAGCGCATTTTCGTGTGGAGGTCAGCGTGGAGGTCAAAATCGGCGTGGTGGACAGCCCCAGGGAGCTGACCATCACGAGCAACCTTCTGCCGGACGAAGTCGAGGCGTTGGTGGCCGACGCGTTGAAGAACCCCTCGGGCCAGCTGACGCTGGTGGACGACAAGGGCCGCCGCTACATCGTCCCGGCCGGCCGCGTCGCCTACGTGGAGATCGGCACCGCCGACACCCGCAAGGTCGGGTTCTCAGTCAAGTCCTGACACCCAACGGTGTGAAAGCCGTGCGAACGGACCGTTCGCACGGCTTTTCCGTGTCGTACCCCCTCTGACCTCGATAGACTGGCTTCGGGGTCGCCCCCCAGGGAGGGTGGCGGCTGTGGTTCTGGGGGTGGCATGTTCGGCTTGGCGTGTTCGTCGGCGGCCTCTGCAGGGAAGAGTGGGCAGGTCTCGGACCAGCTTCTCCAGCGGTGCGGAGTCCTCGAAGCCGTCGACGGGCTGGGGCCTTTCGGGCGACCCGCGGCCAGACGAACTCAACGGCCGACCTCACGTCGCACTCGACGGGAAAGCCCGGCCTAATGTCGGCCACGCTCCTGGCTTTTCGGAACCACCGTGACTGGCTTGGGCTCTCTGCGACGGGCGTGTTTGCCTGTTGTCTCGTCGTCACCGGGGGCTCATGTGGCTGGGGCGCGGTTCGGTTTGACATGGGTCCCGTCGGCGGCCCTGCGGCAGGTGAGCGGGCAGGTCCAATGTGGCGCTTTGCCTAGTGCCCATGGTCGATCCAGGCTGGGTTGGGACCTGCCGCGCGGCGAGCTTAGGGCCGCCGCCACCCATGTAAAACCGAACCGCGCTCAGTGCTCGCCAAGCCTCGCGTTCTTGCGGCTGTCCATGCTGGACGACGCAGGTGGCCTGGGCGTTTAGCGGCTGTGTCGTCGCAAGTCGACCATCAATTCGCCGACAGAGCCGTGCGGCCGAAGTAGTCGAGCGCCGGTCCTCTTGGGACGACTCGGGAACACCTCGGGCCGAGGTGCGGGGCTCGCCGAGGGCCGTGTTCGCTTAGTGCTCGGGGGTGTCCAGGGTGAAGGGTGGGCGGCTGGTGCCGGTGATTCGGTAGCGGTTCCAGGGGTCTGGGTCGGACAGTTCGCCGGTCGCCTCGCCCTGGGGGGTGGTGAGGTGGGCGGGGGATTTCTTGCCTGCGAGGAGGTCGGTCAGTTCCT
>CBIMJO010001211.1:0-3794 GCA_966244135.1 uncultured Actinocrispum sp.
CTAAGCGGTCGGCTGACGAGAGTTGTACCGCACCTGGTCCAGCGGGTCGTGGGATGAATCCTTGATCGCTACGCTGCGTGTTCGTGGATACTGGTCAGATTCGTAAGATCAGGTGTGTCGGTGGGGTGACGCACGACACACAGGGGCGTCTCCTGCTGGTCCAGCGAGGGCACGACCCAGGGAAAGGCCTCTGGTCGATCCCGGGCGGACGGGTCGAACCGGGCGAGTCGGACAGCCAGGCCGTGGCCCGTGAGCTGGCCGAGGAAACCGGACTGACGGTGACGGTAGGCCGTCTGGTCGGCACCGTCACCCGGCCGGCCGCGGCCGGCCGGGTGTACGAGATCCACGACTACGAGTGCCAGGTCACGGGCGGGTCGCCAGCCGCGGGCGACGACGCCGCGGCCGTCGCCTGGTTCGACCTCGAGGGGTTCACCACACTCGAACGGACGAATTTGCTCACACTTGGACTGGCTCCCACATTGCGGGAGTGGGACATGCTCCCCCGCGCATGAATCTAAAGCCACACAAGGGTTTGCCCGTGCGCGCCGGTGCGTCCCAGAAAGCGGGCGGAAGGGGCCCCAGCGGCCCACTGGACGACCGCGAGCAGTCCCCAGCTGCTGTCGAGCGTCTGCTCGAACTCCGTGCGTTGTGGGGCCAGGTAGGCCATCGCACCGCGGTAGTGGTCCTGGGTGACCCACCACAGCGGCCGCTGGGCCGCCAGTGACCCCAGCGCCTCGATGAACGCCTTGCGCCGCTCGTCCGGCAGGTAGGGCATCACGTGGCTGGTGATCACGACCAGCGGCAGGTCGGCGGGCACGTTCGCGGCCGCCGAGGCGAGGTCGTCCACGGCGTCGCCCGAGACCAGGGTGGGCGGGTCCTTGCGCTGCATCTCCGCGGCCACCCGCAGCCGCCGGGAGCGCTCCGGCTGGTCGGCCCAGATGCCCGCCTCCAGCCAGGCCAGCTCCTCCTCGTCGGCCAGGTCGATCGGCCGCCGGTCCATCCCGACCTTGGCCCCGACCACCAGCTTCTTCGGCAGCCTCGGCAGCGGCGACCCGGACACCGCGCAGGTCAGCACGAGCGGGGTCTTCACCGGCCCGGCGTTGACCTGCTCGCCCTCCTCGTTCTGGTAGCGGAAGCCGTAGCGGTCGACGCCCAGCAGCAGACCGCCGCTGCAGCCGACCTCCAGCAGCCCGACCGGGCCCTTGACCTGCCTGGCGATGTCCGCCAGCGCCGGGAACAGCGTCGTGGCGCGGCGGACCTCGTTGGTCTGAGTGGTCCGGGTGGCGATGAGCTCGGTCATCTTCCCGGCGCGCTCGAGCACGAAGGAGCGGAACAGCGGCCACACCCGGTCGTCCGGGCCGAAGCTGCCGCCCATCGTCAGGTAGTAGTTCGCCAGCTCGATCCACGGCTCGGCCTGCACCAGGCGCTGCGCCGCGGTGAACAGCAGCGTGCCGTGGGCGAACTGGTCGGGCGCCGCGGTGAGCAGGCCCGCCACGTCGTCGTCCTCGGCCGCGTGCCCGGCCAGCAGCTCGTACAGCGGCGAGATGCCGGCGGCCTCATCGGTGGCGAAGTGCCGCAACCGCTTCTTCGCGAGCTCGAGCGCGGCCATCAGGCGTGCGGCTCCGGACGGCCCGGCTGCTCGCCGCCGCGGGCCTCACCGTAGGAGACCTTGGGGACCATCACTTTGCGACGAAAGACACACACGACTGTTCCGTCCTGTTTGTACCCACGCGTCTCCACGTAGACCACCCCACGGTCGTCCTTGGACTTCGACGGCGTCTTGTCCAGCACCTCGGTCTCGCCGTAGATGGTGTCACCGTGGAACGTCGGTTTCACGTGCTTCAGCGACTCCACCTCAAGATTAGCGATCGCCTTTCCGGACACGTCGGGCACCGACATGCCGAGCAGCAGCGAGTAGATGTAGTTCCCGACGACCACGTTCTTGCCGAAGTCGGTTGTCTCCGCCGCATAGTGCGCGTCCATGTGCAGCGGATGGTGGTTCATGGTCAGCAGGCAGAACAGGTGGTCGTCGTACTCGGTGACCGTTTTGCCTGGCCAGTGCTTGTAGACAGCGCCAACCTCGAATTCCTCGTAGTACCGGCCGAACTGCACTTGAACTACCTCCGTGTAACGCTGGAGCTGGGCGTGGACGACAGTGTGGGTGCACCGGGAGTATCCTGTGCAACTGGTGTGTGAGCGACCCAACGCTCACGCAGGCCCGGCCTTGGGAGGTGAGGACGTCTCGTGAGTGGCACAGATAGCGCACCGAGTACCAACAGCGTCCCCTCCGGCAGGGCCCGTTAGCTCCTTCGTCAGGCCCTGGAGTACCGGCTGGGACGCTTCCGGCCGGAGGTCTGGACCACAAGTCCCCTCCGGCGCGTCGCACGCCCGAAGCTCGACACCCAGGGAGGCCCCCATGGCTGCGCTCCGTCCGCTCGGCGGTCTGCGTGGGAACAAGGACCGTCGCACGTCCGCGCCCATCCCGATCCCGCTGTCGGCCTATGTCGTCAACTGCGGGGTGTACCGGGACGGTGAGCGGCTGCCCGGGCGGTGGACGCACGCCGAGGCGATCGCCGAGGTTCGCAAGCGCGGCAAGGGGTTCGTCTGGATCGGCCTGCACGAGCCGGACAGCGAGCAGATCAAGGGCATCGCGGAGACCTTCGGGCTGCACGAGCTGGCGGTGGAGGACGCGGTGCAGGCGCACCAGCGGCCCAAGCTCGAGCGGTACGACGACACGCTTTTCATGGTGCTCAAGACAGTCCGGTTCGTCGAGCACGATTCCCCCGACGCCACCAACGAGATCGTCGAGACCGGCGAGCTGATGGCGTTCCTGGGCCACGACTTCATCGTCACGGTCCGGCACGGCAACCACTCCGGCCTGGCCACGCTGCGGACGGAGCTGGACAGTGAGCCCGAGCGCCTCAAGGTCGGCCCGGCCGCGGTGCTGCACGCCATCGCCGACAAGGTGGTGGACTCCTACCTGGACGTGTCGGAGAAGTTCGAGGACGACATCGAGGACATGGAGGCGCGGATCTTCGCGCCACGGTCCCAGGTCAGCTCCGAGCAGATCTACCTGATGAAGCGCGAGGTCCTCGAGCTCAAGCGCGCCGTGACCCCGCTGGCCAACCCGCTGCGCCGCCTCGCCGAGGGCTACACGCCCCTGGTCCCCGAGCAGGTGCGGTCCTACTTCCGGGACGTCGACGACCACCTCACCACCGTCGCCGAGCGCGTCACCGCGTTCGACGACCTGCTGAACACCCTGGTCGACGCCACCCTGGCCAAGATCACGCTGCAGCAGAACACCGACATGCGCAAGATCACCGCGTGGGCCGCGATCATCGCGATCCCCACCATGGTCGCGGGCGTGTACGGGATGAACTTCGAGTACATGCCCGAGCTGCACTGGCAGTTCGGGTATCCCACGGTGGGCCTGCTCACCTTGCTGGTGTGCCTCTTCCTGCACCGGGTGTTCCGCCGGAACCGATGGCTCTAGCCGGGCCACGCCGCCCGGCTCCCCCTGAGTCCCCATCGGAACCCTGAAACCCCAGGGAGGTCATCACCATGACCCGGCTCATCCTCAACCCGCTGTTCTGGGCCATCGCCATCATCCTGGCCTGGCTGGTGCTGATCACCATGTCCATCGCCAACAACCCCAACGGCGCCCGCGCCCAGACAATGCCCACCGACACCCAGATCACCGCCCCCAGATAACCCCCACCCCCCCCACGCAGGGCTTCGATTTTGGGTGAGGGCGCCGAGGGCGGCGCCGGGCACGCACCCTCGCGGTTCGATTT
>CBIMJO010001212.1:0-3793 GCA_966244135.1 uncultured Actinocrispum sp.
CGCCTGCGCGGTGACCTCGACCGGTGTGTGCATGACCGCGCCGTCGAACCGGGCGGCCAGCAGCGACCCGAGCGCCTCACCGACCAGGGCGGCGGGCTTGGCCGGATGCGGGCTGCTGACCAGGAGCACACGGGTCCCGCCGAGGCGGCGGACCTCCGGGCCCAGCAGGCGCAGGGTCCCCGACCCGAACACCACCCGGGCCGGGCCCGCCGAGTAGGTGAATGACGTCATGGCCCGAGTATCCGAGAGCCGGGCCGCCCGCGCCTGCACGAAACCGCTGACTCGGCTGCACGAAACGACTCAGGAGTTGCGCACCGCTCCGGGGGTGGTACCCAGCTGGGCCCGCATCACGCGGGTCAGGTGTTCCTGGTGGGAGAACCCGCAGCGCACGGCGACCTCGGCGATCGGCAGGGTCCCGGTGCGCAGCAGCCGTTCGGCGTGTTTCACCCGCATACGCAGCAGGAACCGGTGCGGGGCGGCGCCCGCGGTGACCTTGAACTGCCGGGAGAACTGGCTCACCGACAGGCCCGCGACCCTGGCCATGTCCGCCAGCGGGATCGGTTCGGCGATCCGGTCGCAGAGCAGCTCCCGCACCCGGGCGAACTGCTGCTCGGACAACCCGGTCTGGCGCGAATCCGCCGCCCTGCGCCGCACACTGTGGTGTCTGGCCAACTGGGTCGCCATCAAACTGGTGATCTGGTCCACATAGGTCCGTGCGCTGGGCTCCCAGTCGCGGGCGGTGGAATCCAGTGCCAGCGCCAGTTGTTCGAGCAGCGGGTCGTTGGAACCCAGTTCCTCGGCCAGTCGGACGTCCTCGTCCAGCGCTTCGTCCGAGAGGTAAACGTGAAGCGTGTCCAGTTCGCCGCACAGCTCGACGTTCAGCTCACCGTGCGCGGGTTGCAGGAACAGGCCGCCCGCCTGGACCCGCCGCGGGGCGGCGGAGCCACGCCGGACCGCGACCGGGCCGGCCAGGTGCAGGATCAGCTGGTGGGTGGGCGCGGCCTGGAACGACGACTGGAACGGGATCTCGTGCTGTTTGGACACGTAGACGTGCTCCCAGCCCAGGCCCGCGCTGGTGCGCTCGGGAGTGATCCATGGCAGCGCCAGGATGCCGTTGGTGTCGGCAACGCCCAGCTCCGCCATGGAACGACCTCCTGAGCGAAGGGTACCCCGCTAGGAGGTCTCCCCGGTCAGCGCGAACGAACGCAGGCGACTGGTCGCCAGTACCGTGCCCAGCGCGATGAACACCGCGGCCAGGATCGCAGCGGTCAGCGGGGCCAGCGTGGAGGTCAGCAGGTCGCTGCCGGACAGCCGGTCGGCCAGGGTGACGGCGTACTGCTGGATGCTCAGCGACCGCGCCCCGCTGACGAACTTCACCAGCAGGTTCTCCCACAACATGATGTAGACCAGCCCGATCGCCACCGGGCGGCGCGACATCAGGCTCAGTGCCAGGAAGAACGCCGTGTACGCCAGGCCGCCCACCAGGGCGCCGAGGAACAGGCCCAGCGCCAGCGCGCCGCCCTCGGCCAGCAGGCCCGCGATGGCCAGCGGGATGGCGGTCGTCGCCGTGGTGACCAGCCAGGCCACCACCAGCTTGGCGATGACGATCTCGCTGCGCGGCAACGGTTTCGCGAGGATGTGGGTGATCGTGCCGTCCTCGATCTCCAGCCCGAGCACGCTGCTGCCGACGATGAGCGCGGTCAGCGGCAGGATCACGCCCAGTCCGAGGTCGCCCAGCACGACCGGGGCCCAGGTCCGGGCCTCGTCGCTGGTGGCCACGCCGATCAGGGTGAGCCCGATCAGCAGCAACGGCATGGGCAGCAGCAACAGCAGCCGGCGCCGGCCGAGCAGCGCTCGTGCGGTCAGGCCCGCGACAGTCAGGTTCATTTCTCCACCAGGTATGCGAAGACGTCTTCAAGGGACTCGTCGGACGGCAGCACCCCGGTCAGCCGGATGCCCTTGTCCCGCGCGACCTTCGTCAGCGCACGGGTGAAGCTGCCGTAGTCGTTCGCGCGCACCTGCAGCCCGGCCGGTTCCAGCTCCACCCCGGACACCGACTCCAGTCCCATCAGGATGGTCGCCAGTGTGCGGTCGTCCGAGGACTGGATCAGGAACACGTGCGGCCGGTTGGTCATCAGGCGCCGGATGTGCCGGTAGTCGCCGGAGGCCGCCAGCCGCCCGGCCACGATCACCTGCACGGTCCCGGACAGCTGCTCGACCTCTTCCAGGATGTGCGAGCTGAACAGGATCGTGCGGCCCTCCGAGGCCATGCGGTGCAACAGGTCCATCATGTGCAGGCGCTGGCGGGGGTCCATGCCGTTGAACGGTTCGTCCAGCAGCAGCACCGAAGGATCGTGCACCAGCGCCGCGGCCACCCGGGCGCGCTGGCGCATTCCCTTGGAGTACTCGGAGATCCGGCGGTCCTTGGCGTCCTGAAGCTCGACGATGCCGATCGCCTTCGCGGCCGCCTGCGCGGGGTTCTTCAACCCGTGCAGCTTCGCGCTGGCGACCACGAACTCCTGTGCGGTCAGGAAACCCGGCACGCTCTCGCGCTCGGTCACCAGGCCCAGCTCGCGGTAGACCTCCGGGTTGCGCCAGGTGGGCGCGCCGTCCAGGGTCACAGTGCCCTGGGAGGGCGGCAGGAACCCGGCCATCATGTGCAGCACCGTGGTCTTGCCCGCGCCGTTCGGGCCGAGCAGGCCGGTCACGCCGGGGCCGACCGACAGCGTGATGTCGTTGACCGCGACCACGTTGCCGTACCAGTGCGACACACCGGCAAGGTCCACTGTGGACGTCTTCACTGGGGTCGTTGCCACCGTGGTCACGCCTTCACCTTCTTGTACCGGTACATCACCAGGGTCGTGCCGAGGGCGGCGACCAAGAACGCGACCAGCCCGTAGGCCGAGCCGTACGGACCGACCTGGGCGAGGCCGGCGGCGCCCACGGTGTCCGCGCCGAACACCCACGAGTCGACGCCGTCGAGCAGGACCACCGGGTTGACGATCCCGGCCAGGTTCTCCATCGCGCCGTTGCCGAAGTTGGTCAGCGCACCGGCGATCGGCGCGCTGAGCAGGAAGACGGCGATGATCAGGCCGGTGGCGAACACCCGGCGGCCGGTCAGCGAGGCCAGCGGGACCGCGATGGCGGCGATCACGACCGCGTGGATGAGCGCGGCGGCGATACCCGGGAGCAGGTCGCCGAACTCGCTCAGGATGCCGCTGACGCCGTCGTCGGTGTTGAACGACATGCCGATGACCATCACCAGCAGCGGCCCGGCGTACATCACGAAGATCGCGGTGACCATCGCGAGCAGCTTGGCCAGCGCGTAGTCAGTACGGTGCGGCGGGCGCGAGAAGTACAGCGGCAGAGCGGTGTTGCGCAGGTCGCGGGAGACCAGTTCGGGCGCCACGATGGCGGCGAACCCGCTGATGGCGAACGTGAACGACGCGACCAGCCCGACGTAGGTGACCACCGGGAACGGCAGCTGGCTGCTCACGATCACCAGGATCAGCGAGACCAGGCAGGCCAGCGAGAACAGGCCCACCGGCAGGAACTTCGCCTTGACGTTGCGGCCGATGCCGAACGCCGTCCGGACACTGTGGACGTAGATGGACCAGGTCGCGTACCGGCGGCCCAGCCGGGGCCCGTCGTAGTGCTGGTAGCCGATGTCATGAATGACGCCTGCCTCAGGCATGGCTGACCTCCTCGCGGAACAGGTCGGCGACCTGGTGGCGGTGCTGTTCGAGCCGGTGCAGCGACAGGTCCAGGTCGGCCACGGCGTCGCGGATGGTGT
>CBIMJO010001213.1:0-3790 GCA_966244135.1 uncultured Actinocrispum sp.
CGGGCGTGCCGGGTGGCGGCGGGATCCGGCTGAAGTACTCCAACCCCATGCTCGTCGACGACGTGGCGGTGGACTTCCCGGAGCTGCGGATCATCCTCGCGCATCCCTCGTTCCCCTGGCAGGACGAGGCTCTGGCGGTCGCCACGCACAAGCCGTATGTCCACATCGACCTGTCCGGCTGGTCGCCCAAGTACTTCCCGCCGCAGCTGGTCCGGTACGCGAACTCCTTGCTGCAGGACAAGGTGCTGTTCGGCTCGGACTACCCGGTGATCACCCCGGACCGCTGGCTGGCCGACTTCGCCAAGCTCGACATCAAGCCCGAGGTGCGCACCAAGATCCTGAAAGACAACGCCGTCCGCCTGCTCGGTCTGGAGAAAGCATGACAGTACAAGTGAACGGCCTCGCCGAGGTCAAGGCGCTCGTCGGCGCCGACCTCGGCCACACCGGCTGGATGGAGATCACCCAGGAACGCGTCAACGCCTTCGCCGAGGCCACCGACGACCACCAGTGGATCCACACCGATCCGGACAAGGCCGCCGGCGGGCCGTTCGGCACCACGATCGCGCACGGCTACCTGACGTTGTCGTTGCTCATCCCGCTTTCCAGCGAGCTGCTGGCGATCGAGGGCGTGCGGATGAGCGTGAACTACGGGCTGGAGAAGGTGCGGTTCCCGGCCCCGGTCCCGGTCGGCGCCAAGATCCGGCTGGCCGGCACGGTCGTCTCGGTGGACGAGGTGCCCGGCGACGGAGTGCAGATGGTGCTCGACTTCACCATCGAGATCGACGGTTCGGCCAAACCGGCCTGTGTCGCGCGAGCGGTCTACCGCCACTACGCGTAATTGCCTTTCACCTCAACGAAGAGGGAGACACCGCCATGTCTCAGCTCCGGCGTGCTGTCGCGGCCAGCTATATCGGCAGCCTGATCGAGTACTACGACTTCTTACTCTATTCCACGGCTTCCGCCCTGGTGTTCAGCCGGGTGTTCTTCTCCAACCTGGACCCGTTGCTGGCCACCGTCGCCAGCTTCGGCACGTTCGCCACCGGGTACCTGGCCCGGCCGATCGGCGGGGTGATCTTCGGGCACTTCGGCGATCGGCTGGGGCGCAAGCGAATGCTCATCCTGACGATGACCCTGATGGGCATCTCCAGCTTCCTGATCGGCGTCCTGCCGACCTACGCCGACATCGGCGGGCTGGCGCCGGCCTTGCTGGTGCTGCTGCGAGTCGTGCAGGGCATCGCGGTCGGCGGCGAATGGGGCGGGTCGGTGTTGTTGTCCGCCGAGCATGCGACGTCCCGCCGCGGGCTGTGGGCGAGTTTCACCAACGCGGGCGCGCCTTCCGGCCTTGTCGTGTCGACGCTCGTGCTGAGCGCCACCTCGGCGATCGTGGGGGACAAGGAGTTCCTGGCGTGGGGCTGGCGGATTCCGTTCCTGCTCAGCATTGTTCTGCTTGGTGTGGGCCTGGTCGTCCGGCTGCGGGTGGAGGAGACGCCGGTGTTCGTCGCGGCCAAGGCGCAACGGCACCGCCTGCCGCTGGTCACCGTGCTGCAGGAACACTGGCGCCCCTTGCTGCTGAGCATCGGGGTCGGCATGAGCGCGTTCGTCGCCCAGTCCACGTTGTCGACGTTCGTGCTGTCCTACGGCGTGCAGAAGGGCTTCGCGCGCCAGGAGATCCTCAACGCGCTGACCATCGCCTCGGTGTGCGGCGTGGTCGGGATCATCGCCTGGTCGGCCGCCTCCGACCGGTTCGGCCGCCGGCCCATCGTGCTGGTGGGCGCGCTTGCCATGGCCGGATTCGGGTTCCTGCTGTTCCCGATGATCAACAGCGGCAGCCCGGCACTGCTGACGATCGCGCTGGTCATCGGCCTCGCGGTGCTCCAGCCGATGATGTACGGGCCGCTGGCCGCGCTGTACTCCGAGCTGTTCGGCACCCAGCACCGGTATACCGGGGCCTCGCTGGGCTACCAGATCGCCGGCCTGGGCGCCGGGTTCGGGCCGCTGCTGTTCGCCGAGATCTGGCGCGTGTCGGCCGGAACCCTTGCCATCTCCGTTGTCATCGCCGCATTCTGTGCGCTCACGATAGTCTGCGTGCTCGCGTTGCGGGAGACCAGCGGGCGGTCGCTGGACCCGACAGTTGCCGATCGGAGCGTCGCCGATGCTTAACGAGGGCCTGGGCAGCTGGCCTGCCCGCCGGGCGCGGACCGCGCCGGACCGGGTCGCCATGGTCTACGAGAACCACCAGACCACTTACGGTGAGGTGGCCGAGCGGACGACCCGGCTGGCGCACCAGCTGCGGGCCGCTGGCGTGGAACCGGGGGAGCGGGTGGCCTACCTCGGGCCGAACCATCCCGCGTTCGCCGAGACCATGTTCGCCACCCACCAGCTCGGCGGCATCTTCGTCCCGCTGAACTTCCGGCTCGCCGCCCCGGAGATCCAGTACATGCTGGAGGACTCCGGGGCGCTGATCCTGATCTACGCGCCCTCGTGCGCGGATGTCGCCGCCGAGCTGTCCGGCGTGAAAACCGTTGCGCTGCAGACGGAGTACGAGCCGTGGCTGGCCGAGGGCACGGACACGCCGATCGACATCCCGGTGGCACGGGACGAGGTGGCGCTGATCCTGTACACCTCCGGCACGACCGGGCGGCCCAAGGGCGCGATGCTCACGCACGCCAACCAGATCTGGAACTCCTACAACGTGCTGGTGGCCGAGGACGTGCGCGCCGACGAGGTCACTCTCGTTGCCGCGCCACTGTTCCACGTCGCCGCGCTGGGCATGACGTTGCTGCCGACGTTCCTCAAGGGCGGCTGCTCGGTGATCACGCCGACCTGGGACGTGGACATGTGCTTCGACCTGATCGAGAGCAGGCGGATCACCTGGATCTTCGGCGTCACCACGATGTTCGCCTCGCTGTCGCAGTCCCCGCGCTGGGCCACCGCGGATCTGTCCTCGTTGCACCGGCTGATGTCCGGTGGCGCGCCGATCCCGGAGTCGCTGATCCGCACCTACCAGCAGCGTGGAATCACGTTCTGCCAAGGGTATGGGCTCACCGAGACCTCGCCGGGCGCCACTTTCCTCAGCGCCGCCGAGAGTGTGCGCAAGGCGGGCTCGGCCGGGGTGGCGATGTTCTTCGAGGACACCAAGGTCGTGCGGCCGGACGGCACCGGCGTGGACGTCGGCGAACCGGGGGAGGTGCTGATCAAGGGCCCCAACGTGACCCCGGGCTATTGGCGCAACGAGGTGGCCACGGAGAACGCGTTCACCGACGGCTGGTTCCACTCCGGCGATGTGGCGAGGCTCGACGAAGAGGGCTACCTCTACATCGTCGACCGCGTGAAGGACATGTACATCTCCGGCGGGGAGAATGTCTACCCGGCCGAGGTGGAGAACGTGATCCACGAACACCCCGCGGTCGCCGAGGCCGCGGTGATCGGTGTGCCGGACGAGAAGTGGGGCGAGGTCGGCCGCGCGTTCGTCGTCTGCCGGCCGGGCGCCGCCCTTGTCCCGCAGGAGTTCCAGGAGTTCCTGCGGGCCCGGCTGGCCAAGTACAAGGTCCCCGTGCACATCGACCTGGTGGACTCGTTGCCGCGCACGGGTTCCGGCAAGGTGCAGAAGGCCCAGCTACGCCGGCACGGCTAGGGCCGCCTCGATCCGGCGCAGCACGGCACCGCCCGCGACGCCGATCACCACGCCGGTGACGACCACGAGCCAGACCGGCGCGCCCATGTTCAGCACGGTGACCACCAGGAACGCGTCGAGCAGCGAGACGAGCGTGAACCCGACGTGCTTGATGTA
>CBIMJO010001214.1:0-3789 GCA_966244135.1 uncultured Actinocrispum sp.
CTGGCCTCGATGTCAAGGCGTACGTCAACTACCCCACCGACAGCCTGCCGTACTGGGCGACCACGAGCGTGGACGACAAGTACTGCTTCGTGTCGCTGAGCAAGCGCAACACGATCTCGGTGATCGACTACGCGGCCGGCAAGGAGGTCGCCAGCATCCCGGTGGGCAGCTTCCCGCAGCGCGAACGGCTCGGCAAGCTGGCCTCCTCGGCGATCGCGGGTCTTGGATAGATCGCCTGCCCGCAATACCGTCAGGCTCGGACGGTATTGCGAGGAGGCAATGATGCCTGGTCTGCGCAAGGTGCTGGAGCAGATGCGGGCCGATCCGGACACACTCATCGGTGTGACCGCGGCGGCCAGGGCGAGTTCGGCCTTGGTCGCCGCGTTACCCCTGCAGGACGTCCAGCAGCACGTCGGCGGCCTGCTCCTGGCGGTGTCGTCGGCGTACATCGACCGGGTCGACCTCGGTGAGAGCGCGACCGCGGCCGACCGGCTGGCCGAGGACCGTGCCGTGCAAGGGATCCCGCTGGCCGCGCTGCTGGAGGGGTTCCAGGCCGGCCGCCAGTTCGTGATGACCCAGATCTTCGAGCGCACCGACGGGCTGGAGCCCAAGGAGGTGTTCGAGGGGCTGATGGAGCAGGACGCGCTGGCCAACGAGATCCAGAACCGGCTCATCCACGTCTACCAGGAGACCCAGCTGAGCTTGGCCCGGACCACCCACGCCGTACGGCTGCAGGCGCTGCGCGCGTTGCTGCAGGGCGGCCCGGTGTCCGGCGAGGCGGGCCTGGACCTGCGCAAGAAGTACCACTGCACGCTGGTGGACGTCAGCGCGCCCAAGGACGCCCGTCGGTTCGAGTCCGCGCTGACGACCGCGGATGGCCTGTGCGGCATGGTGGACGGCTACCTGTGCGCGGTCACCACCCGCATCCCCGAGGGCCCGTTCGAGGTCCTGCTGGTGGCCGCGCCCGCGGTGCCGGTGGGTGAGCTGGCCGGGTCGTACCGGTTGTGCCAGACGGCTTTGGTGTCCGCGCGGCGGCGCGGGCTGACCGGCCTGATGCACCTGACCGGGCTGGCGCTGGCGCTCAGCGTGGACACCCACCCTGCGCTCGGCCGGATGCTGGCGGCGGAGAACCTGACCGGGCTGGACCCGGCCGACGAGTTCCACCAACTGCTGGCGCAGACGGCGTTGGCGTACCTGGAACATGGCGGCCGGACTGACCTGGTGGCCAGTGCCCTGCACGTTCACCCGAACACGGTCAAACACCGCCTCCGCAGGATGGCCGAGCTGACGTCGTTCAACCCGGTGCCCACGGGAAGGAACTCGTTGGCGCACGCGATGCGCTGGTGGTGGGCCTTGCAGTCATGGCTGACGCCGGTAACTCACGAGCTCTAGCTCGACGCCGAAGCCGAGCTTGGCGAACATCCGCGCCGACGCGTCGTTCTCGTTCGCGACCACCGCGGCCGCCTGCGTCCGGGCGCCGTCGCGGGCGTCAAGTTCCCTGAGCAGGCCCCGGACGACCTTGCCGCCCACGCCCACACATCGCATCTCCGGTTCCACCGCCACATAGTCGACCAGATACTCGTCGAGCTGGGTGTAGCCGGCCGCGAACCCGGCGAGGGATCCGTTGGCCTGTTTGAGGATCACCACCGTGTGCTCCTCGCCGCTGAGCAGCTGCTCGGTCGACCTGGTGCGGTTGGGGAAGGCTCTCTCGATCAGGACCGCGACCTCCTCGCGGATGCGGGGGTCGTCGGCGGGCAACGGTTCCACGCAGTCGATGTCCTGCGCTATCAGTGATCGCAGGTCGGCACCGGCCAGGGTGAAGATCCTGGTCTCGCGCCTGGTGGAGAACCCGTGGCGGACGGCGAACTCGGCGAGCTGGCGGTGGGCGACGTGGCCGTACAGGTCGAGATCGTCGATGCCTTGAAGGGCGGGCAGGGCACGCACCTCCCGGTAGAGGGCGTCCGCGTTGGTGTCCCAGGACTGTGGCGCCGCGGGATGCCCGCTGGGCACGTCCACGAAGGGCCCATAGAGCCAGCCGCGGCTCAGCTCACGGTTGATGTCCGTGATGAGCACGCCGCGCAGCGCCCCGGAGGACCCGATGGCGACAGCGGCGCCTTCGTGCCACCCGGGTAGCGCGGTTATCTCCTCGGTGACCTCCTCGACGGTGACGCCGAGAAAGCCGATGTGGTGCGCTGGGTCAGCCTGCAAACGCGCGACCAGCTCAGCGATGGCCGGCAAGTCGGCCTGCGTAGCCGGACGGATCTCTGTCATGTCCGAATCCTGAACTCCCGACCGGCCGAAAGCGACTGGTTTACCGGGGGTAGGTCGAACAGGTGTGCGCTGGTTCACGTTCATGTTAATGAACACCAGTTCAGAAAACTGCCCGGTGGCTCCAGGTCACCGGGCAGTCGCTGTTTCACCCGGTCCAGGCCTTGAGCAGGCTGGTCATCGCCCTTCACCAGCGGCCACCCCCTCCCCGGGTGGCCGGTGAACATGCTCACCACGGTCTCCAGCACACCGTCCGTCTGGTCACCCATGTGGTCAGCCGGGCTCGTCGTCAGGGATCGCAACGGCAGCAGCCGGGATGCGAGGTCGACCACTTCGCCGACGTCGTCGAGCGCGCCCCAGAAGTAGTCGTTGGCCGGGTCGCGGGTGAGCCAGCCGCCGAGCCGGTCCTGGAACCGCAGTCCGAGCTTCTTCGCGGGCCAGATCGCGTTGGCACATTCGGCGAGGTCGGCGCCGTCCAGCAGACCATCGTCCACTTCGGACTCTTCGAGGGCCTTGCGAAGATCTCCCGTGGTGGCGGCGATGTGCGCGAGGTACTCGTTCATCACCTCGTTGCGGAAGCCTTCGCGCAGCAGCCAGGCCTTGATCTCCTTGTGCCGGGTGCCTTGGAGTCGTTCCACGGAGTGAATGCGGCCCCACGCCCGCACACGCCGTGCCAGCTCGAAGATCATCCAGTCCCGGTCGTCGTCGCTCGCGATCCTGCCGAGCGCGACCACCGCGTAGAGCGTGAGTTCTTCCATGCCGCCAAGGAGAAGCAGCAGTTCACGGTCGTCTATGGTGCCGGAGAGTCCAATGAGGACCATCCCGGCGGCGACCGCGTTGCGGCGGGTGCCGTTGCATGCCAGCCATTTCCCGATCTCGTGGATTCTTCCGCGGCTCCGACCCTGCAGTTCGCCGCCGAGCGCGTCCGCGATCGTCAGCGTGTCGATGTCCGGGAGGGGATATCCGCCATCCGGCCAAGGGCCGGGGCCATGCGCAGCTCTCAGGGCCTGCGCGTGAGCGAGATACGTGGTCGCGTGCGCTGCTTCCCGCAGCGCCGGCGCGGTCATCGAGTGGGGCGGAAGCCGCCCTTCGGGTTGATCACGCAGCGAATAATGCCGCAAACCGGGTGATGCGCGCAAGGTAGGGTATTCGTATGACTTTTTCTCGGGGGCTGGGGCGGTCCGGAATCGAGGTCAGCGCACTGGGGTTCGGGTGCTGGGCGATCGGCGGCCCTTGGCAGGCCAAGGAAAGCGGCAGCCCGCTGGGGTGGGGCGAGGTCGACGACGCGGAGTCGATCCGCGCGATCCGCCGCGCGGTGGACCTCGGCGTGACGTTCTTCGACACCGCGGACGTGTACGGAACCGGCCACAGCGAACGGATTCTGGCCCAGGCGCTGGAGAACCACCGCGATTCCATCGTCCTGGCCACTAAATGGGGTAACACTTACAACGAGGACACGAAAACGCTGGACGGCGAGGACGATTCCGTTGCCTACCTGCGCACCGCACTACAGGCCTCGCT
>CBIMJO010001215.1:0-3785 GCA_966244135.1 uncultured Actinocrispum sp.
CGGGCCGACCACCTTGACGTTGAACGACATCAGCACGGTGTCGTGATCGAGGTCGCCCACCGCACCCCGCGCCCGAGCCGAAGCGGTCGACACGATGTGGTCGACCTGCCCCAGCCGCTCGGCCAGCGCCGCGATGCTGGTCTCGTCGGTGAGGTCGACCTCCTCCGCAGTGACACCAGGGTCGTCGTACGCCGCCGCGAGAGCCTCCTTGTCACGCCCGGCCACGACAACGGCGCCGCCGGCCTCCCGGATGGACAGTGCGATCGCACGGGCGATCCCACTGCCCCGGCCGATGACCAGGACCGTGCGGTCCTTCAGTGATGCGGACACGATGTCACTCCGTTCCGGCGCGGGCCAGCATCTCGCTGGGGTCCAGGCCTCGGTCGACGCCATGCGGGGTCACGGTCTGCCCCGGTTCCAGGGCGAGCTTGCGGTCGTCGAGGTACACGTCGACGATGTCCGGCTCGAACGACACCAGCCCGGACACGCGCGCCACCTCCGGCCACGCCTCGAGGTACGACCAGGCGCCACGCTTGCCCTCGCCGATGTCGTAGTAGGAGGCCAGACCCTTGTACGGGCAGAAGGTCTGTCCCTCCACCGGCGCCAGGGCGGACTGGTCGACGTCCTCGCGCGGGACGTACCAGCGGGGCGCGAACCCCGACTCGTAGAGCACCACAGGGCGCCGCGTGTCGGCGATGACCCGATCCCCGTCCCGTACCACGAGATGCCGTGAGGTCTGGCGGATGTCGTTGCGGTGGTACAGATCCGCCGCATGCCCGACGATCCGCTCGTCCTCCTCGTAGAACGCGTCCATTGCCCGCCAGGCGAACGCCACCCGATCCCGCAGGATTCCGGCGTACTCGGGCAGGTCCGTGTACTGCCAGGCCGCCCGCGGCACCTGCCTGTCCCCGGACCGGGCGGTGAATCACGCGGTCCGGCCGAGCTCGCGGTGGTTCGTGGCCTTGTCCTCGGGTACGAGCAGCCCATCCCGGACGTCGGCGATCGGGAAGAACGCGACCGGGTAGTGGTTCGGCTCGTGCAGCAGGACGACGTCCTCGCTGTCAGCCACCCACGCCCCGTCGAACCGCACCCGCATCCGCCGCCGCAACGGCTCAGCGAACAGCACCCGTTCCGGTAGCGGTTGCGCCGTCAGGAAATGCCCGGCCGCGCGGGTCGACAGCGGTCCTTGTTGCCATGCCAGTCCCATCGTTCGCTCTCCTCTCGATCACTCGGCCGTCACGCGGGCCATGAAGTCACGGATCAGTGCGGCGACCTCGTCGCCGGCACTCTCCAGCAGGAAGTGCCCGCCGTCCAGCAGGTGAATCTCGGCCTCCGGCACGTCCTGCGCGAACGCACGGGCGCCGTCCGGGCCGAAGATCGGGTCGCCCTTGCCCCAGACAGCCAGCACCGGCGGGCGGTGCTCCCGCAGGTACTGGTGCAGCGCCGGGTAGAGCGGCGGGTTGGTCGCGTAGTCACGGAACAACGCGACCTGGACATCGTCATTGCCGGGCCGGGACACCATCGCGAAGTCGTGGTTCCAGGTATCCGGGCTGACCAGGGACTCGTCGGGCACCCCGGTGAGGTACTGCCACTTGATCGCGTCCAGGGTCAGCGCCTCGCGAACACCCGCCTCGGTCTCGGGAGTCTGCTCGCCGTGGAACTCCCAGACGGACTTCCAGAAGGAGTCGATGAACCCCGCGTCGTAGCCGTTGCCGTTCTGGGTGATGATCGCGGTGATGGCCTTCGGGTCGGCCAGCGCCAGACGCCACCCGATCGGGGCACCGTAGTCCTGGACGTACATCGCGTAGCGTGTGACACCCAGCTGCTTCAGCAGCCCGGCGGTCAGGCCGGCCAGCGCATCGAAGCTGTAGCCGAACTCATCGGCCGCGGGCGCGTCCGAGAAGCCGAACCCGAGGTGGTCCGGCGCGATCACGTGGTAGCGGCCGGCGAGCGCGGGGATCAGGTCCCTGAACATGAACGAGCTGGTCGGGAACCCGTGCAGCAGCACGATCACGGGTGCCCCGGCCGGGCCCGCCTCGCGGTAGAAGAGCCGCCGGCCCTGCACGGTCGCGTAGCGGTGGTGTACGGTCACCATGTCTAACTCCTTAAAACTCGCTTGCTGGTTAGACAGTCAACCGGACGATGCTGTAACCTGTCAAGGGCTGGTTTGGAGGTTAGGCGATGACGATGATCGAGACGGACGAGAAGCTGCTGCTCGACCTGCTGAACACCACGCCCGTGGTGAACGGGACGCCGCAGGATGAGCTCTCCGATGTGGAGGCGGGCCTGCGCTGGCTGATCGCGCACGGTCAGCCCGCCTCGGCGGACGAGTGGCGCGCGCTGCTCGACGTCCGCACGGTGCTGCAGGAGATCGTGCGCGGGGACGAGGAACCGGCCGCGGCAGCGCCTTTCGTCCTGGACGTCAGCTCGCGGGCGTTGTTCATGGACGGTGCGATCGTGTGGGCGCCTGAGCTGCCGGCCGGGCGGAGCGCCGCGGCCCAGGCCGTGCTCGCCTGGAACGAGCTGTCCCAGTCCAGCCCGGGGCGGCTGCGCCCGTGCGCGAATCCCGAGTGCCGGCTGTTCTTAATCGACCACAGCAAGCCCAACAGTGCGCGCTGGTGCTCGATGGCGGTCTGCGGCAACCGCATGAAGGCCCGGCGGCACTACCAACGCACCCGTTCGACCCAAGGAGACTGAGCGAGATGGCCCGCCTGCTGTCGTTGAACGTGGGAAAACCGAAGGACGTGCCCTGGCAGGGCCGGACCGTCCACACTGGAATCTTCAAGTCGCCGGCCGCCGGACCGGTGATGGTGCGGAGGCTGAACCTCGACGGGGACGGCCAGGGCGACCTGAACGGTCACGGCGGCGAGCAGCGCGCCGTGCTGGTCTACCAGCGGCAGTCCTATGAGTACTGGCGGGACCACCTGGGCCGGGACGACCTCGAGTACGGCCAGTTCGGCGAGAACTTCACGGTGGACGGGCTGGCCGACGACGAGGTGCACATCGGCGACCGGTACCGGATCGGCGAGGCCGAGTTCGAGGTCACGCAGCCGCGGGTGACGTGCTTCCGGGTCGGGATGCGGCTGGGCGAGCCCCAGATGCCGTCGCTGCTGGTCGCGCACCGTCGGCCGGGGTTCTATCTCCGGGTCATCACGGAAGGCCTGGTCGAGGCCGGGGACGAGATCGTCCGCACCCGGACCGGCCGGCACGAGATGAGCGTCGCCGACATCGACGCGTTGCTGTACCTGCCTGGTCGTTCGCAGGACGATCTTCGCAAGGCGGTCGACATCCCGGCGCTGAGCCCGGGCTGGCAGGGCTCGTTCCAGGACCTGCTCGCGGGGACGGCGGTCGAACCTTCGGGCTGGCCAGGGTTCCGCCCGTTGCGGGTCGCCCGGGTCGTGCCCGAGAGCGCCTCGGTCGCGTCGATCTATCTGTCCGCTTCGGACGGCTCGGCACTGCCGCGGCCCAAGCCCGGTCAGTACCTGACTCTGCGAGTTCCGGCGGCCGATCCCGCTCCGGTCCGGAACTACTCGCTGTCCGCGGGCCCTGCGGAGACCGAGTACCGCATCAGCGTCAAACGTGAGTCCCATGGTGTCGTCAGCACGTACTTGCACACCCAGTTGCAGGTCGGCGCCGATGTGGAGGTCGCTGCTCCACGCGGAGACTTCGTTCTGGCGCAGGAGGAGTCGCCGGTTGTGCTCTTGTCTGCGGGGATCGGTGTGACGCCGGTGCTGGCGATGTTGCACGCGCTCGCCGCTTCCGGCAGCACGCGGGAGGTCTGGTGG
>CBIMJO010001216.1:0-3784 GCA_966244135.1 uncultured Actinocrispum sp.
TGCTGCGCCTCGAGGAGGACCCGGACCGGCCCTACTTCGTGGTCCTTGGCGGCTGCGGCGTCATCTTCGTGCGGGCTCAGGAGGTCTCTTACCTGTCTGGAGATCCGCTCGATCCGTGCGGTCTCCCCGGGCAGTCGGAGTGGCCCCCAGCCAACAACCTTGAGACGGTTTCGGGCATTCATGCGACCTGCCATGCGTCAGATGTTGAGCAGCGAGATTGTACCAGACGCTGCCGCGAGGAATGCGACCATGACTTGTGCGAACGTCGCGCGCTTCACTGCCGTGGCAACATATTCGTTGTTTCGCACTGCGGCGGTCAGGGCGATATTCAGCTCCAAGAACAACTGCTCATCGCTCCATCCTCGATGCCGTGCTTCGACGAACAACGAATCCCGATCGACCGCGACCATGCGGTCGACTGTGACAACGACGAGGACAAGTACGAAAGCAACGGCGAGCAAGACGATGCAGACGACATCCCACGACCTGGACCTGGCCTCTTGCAACGCGGCGGCCGTGACCGCCGCTGCCGCACTGACCGAGAACGTCGCAAGAAGCTTGGCGGTCTCCACCTGGTTGCGCTGCCGGGCCGACTGACGGTCGAGGTCGCGCTCGTACCAGTCGGCGACGGAGATGGCCATTGAACCCGCTCAGCAAGCGAAGTTGACGACAGGGAGTCCAGTCACGCGATAGGTGTCGCGTTGTCGGGCAGACCCGTTACCGCGGGGTGGCAATGACTATCGGTGTGACCCGAATGCCAGATCGACAAGGCCGCTCTTTGGTCGCTCCACTGTGGACGGTGACTCGCTGCCCGGTGCGCTGGTCAGGCTCAGGGCCGGTTCGCGGTGGGGATCGTGATGGGTGTGGTCGTCGGGGAGGCGCCCTTGTTGAGGAAGAGCATCGCCAGCGCGCGGATGAACTGGTCGAACATGTAGAACCCGGCGGGCATGATCGGCAGCAGTCCCTCCCGGAACGCGATGTAGGCGGGCCATCCGACGCGGATGAGGGTCGCCGCGGCATAGTCGCGTCGCAGGTTGAGCCAGTCGCCCACCTGGTCGCTCAGCACGTAGCGGACGAACTCGTTGAGGAATCCGCGGGTGACACCCAGGTCGACCTGCGCGGTCAGTCCGAGCAGGTCCTCGGCCAGTTCCCTGCCCTCGAACGTGGGTGCGAGGATCGGTGTGAGCACCTGCGCCGACTGTGTCTCCGCGGCTGCCCATGTCTGGGGGATGAACTCGTCCCGCACGCCGAGCATGTGGATCGCGACCTGCCACATGTGCAGGAAGGCCGCTTCCTCCGCGGCCGTCATCGGGACGCGCCATTCCTTGAGCTTCCTGTGCACGTAGGTGCCCAGGCTGTGGAAGGTGACGAGGATGTCGCCGTTGCTGATCGGGATCCGGTTCGGCTCCTCCGCGACCGCCTGCCAGTGCGGCGACTGCGGCAGCAAGTGGCGTACCGCGGCGTGCACGAGGCGGGTCTTGTTGGCGGTGACCACGAACTGACCCGTGGGCTCGAACGCGGTCAGCTCGCTCAGGTCGTAGCCGAAGGTGAACGTCTTGGCCGCGCGGTCCTGCATGTTGGCGCCGCCCGCGGACCAGTAGACCGACTTGGACTCGCGCGGGATGACCGTGCTCATGATCCCGCTGCCGAGGCCATAGAGCATGAACAGGTAGGTGTCCTTGCGCCGGTTGAAGTCGGCGGCGAGACGCAGCTTGGCCCGGTCGGCCCAGGACGGCAACGTGTTGACCCGCTGGAGATGGGCGGCGAGGTTGGCCGGCAGGCCGCTGGGCAGTGGGTCGTTGTTGTTCACCCACGACCGCATCGCGGTGTTGACCGCCGGGATCTGGCCGGTGTCGAGCAGTCCGGCCACCAGCTGGTCGACTTCGTCGTCCCAGACCCACCACGGGTTGGTGCCCGCCGATGCCCAGGCCGGGGCAGTGCCCGCCACACCCACCAGGCCCAGCGCGACGCCGAGCGACAGTACGTTCCTCCGGCTGAGATCGCTCATTTACTTACCTGACTTCCTGGTGGGCGAATGCGCAGCTTGTGTCGGTATCAGGGCAGCAGACCAGCTCGAGATCGCTTCATCCAGCGCGAGATTTCCCATTAACATAGCGAGCCCGGTCGGCCGTCGGCAAGGGAACTCCGACCTGAATCGGTCCGCCAGGCCGCACCCAGTGGATTGGTCTCGGGGACCCCGCCGGTTTCGTGGTTGACTGGCCCGTATGGCCTTGCTTCCGCGTCCGTCTGCCCGGGCGCCGCTGTGACCGCCGAGCCGGCCGCGGCCATCCGGCCGCGCAACCGCAAGCAGCTCATCGTCGAAGCGGCCGGCCGGGTGTTCAGTGAGCACGGCTACCACGCGGCGTCCATGGAGGAGATCGCGACCGGCGTGGGCATCACCGCCGCGGCCCTGTACCGGCACTTCCCGAACAAGTACGCGCTGTTCGCCGAGTGCGCGAACGTCATGGTGGACCGGCTCGTGGCCGCACTCGATGAGGTACCCCTCGAAGCGGCCCTGGTGGACGTGTTCAACGCCATCACCGCGGTCACTGTCGCACATCGTGCCTCGGGTGGCGTGTACCGGTGGGAGGCCCGCTACCTCAACCGTCAGGATCGCGGCGTACTCAGGACGAAGTTCGCGCACGTCGTCGGACGGGTGACTGAGGCGGTGCGGCGCGAGCATCCGCTGCCCGACGAACGCCTGCGTGCCGCAGCGGCGCTCGGGGTGATCGGGTCCATCACGATGCACCGCACCTCGATCGCGCAACGCCGGGTTGAACAGCTGCTGGTGGCGTCCGCCATGCGCGTGGCGGCGACTGATCCGACGGCGGCCGCGGGAAGTGCACGGGTTGTCGAACTGCCTACCCAGCCCGTGCCACGCACCCGCCGCGCGGAGATCATCGCCGCAGCCATCCCACTGTTCGAACAGGACGGGTTCACCAACGTCACCAACGGCAGGATCGCCGAGGCCGTAGGGCTGGTCCCGTCCGCGATCTACCGCTATTTCCCCGGCAAAGCCGACATCCTCGCAGCAGCTTGCCTGCAAGCCGCGGGACTCTTGGCCCACGCGGTGGAACAAAACCTCCGCGGAGTGGTCGACCCCCATGACGCCGTGGCCGCCCTGGCGGCGACGTACGTGGCCTACAGCTTCGAACACACCGCACTCACCAGCGTCGCGAACGCCGAACTCGCCGGTCTGCCAACCGCCCTGCAACGGCCCCTCGTCACCGCACAGCGCGAGCACATCGCCCTGTGGGAGCAACAACTGCGGCTCGCACGTCCGGAACTCGATTCACGCCAAGCCCGGGTCCTGGTGCACGCCGGGTTCGGCGTGGTGGTCGAGGCCGGACGCAGTCTCCGGTGGCAGGACGGTCCCGATCACCGCGATGCCGTCGCCGGGCTGCTCGTCGGTGCCCTGGGCCTGTGATCATGGCCGGTCTGGACGCGTTGGCCGCAGTGCTCGTTGGCGTAGCTGGGAAATCGGCAGCGGCATCATCCCATTGTGGGATCTCAACCACACGATCGCAGGCGAACCTGAACTACACGTGGCGCGTCTATGGGTTGAGTACGCGCCGGAGCTGGCGCCCGGCGCTACAGGCACCGTGCGCTTGGCTCCGCTGAAACCCGTTGATTGGCAAGGTCTTCAACCTGGCGACACGATCACCATGCACGAAAGCGGGCTCGCAGTGGGGAACGGCCGCGATCATCGACACATCGACCGGTGTCCAAGGACACCGCGGCGATCATGGTTGATGCCTGCAACCAGTGTTTCCTGCTGTCGGCG
>CBIMJO010001217.1:0-3779 GCA_966244135.1 uncultured Actinocrispum sp.
CGTGCCCGGGTTCGTCGAGACGCTCAAGCTCCTGCACGTCCACGGCCCGCTGCCTGGTACAAGGATCACCTCGGCCAGCTGTTCTGGCGGCGAGGCGGCGCTTGTCGCGGACCTCGCTCAGGACCGTGGCCTCGATCTCGCCCCACTCTCTAACACTGTTAGAGATACGTTGGCCACCGTTCTCGGCGACAAAGTGGCCATCGGCAACCCGCTCGACTACCACACCTATATCTGGGGTGACCGGGCTGCGCAGACCCAGTGCTTCGCCGCGCTCCGTGAGACCGATGTCCAACTGCTGATGCTCGATTTCCCCCGTGACGACCGGTGCGGGAGTGACGAGTGGGGCGCGACGCTCGACGCCTTCATTGACGCCAAGCCGACAAGGGGCTGCGTGGTGAGCCTGCTCCCGGAGAACCTCCCGGAGCACGTCGGCGACCGGCTCATCGCCCAAGGGATCGCTCCCATGCAGGGCCTTTCCGACTGTCTGGACGCCATCGCGGCCGGTGTCGACCGCCCCGCCCGCCCGATCGCGGCGGTGTCCAGGGTCGGCGGCGGTCACCTGCTCGACGAGTGGCAGAGCAAGGAAGCCCTTGTCAGGCATGGTGTTCCGGTACCGGAAGGTCGGCGGACCAACGATCCCGTGTCGGCGGCCGAGGAACTCGGCTATCCGGTGGTCGTCAAAGCGCTCGGCGTTGCCCACAAGTCCGAGCTGAACGCGGTCCGCATCGGCCTGGAGAACGCGAAAGCCGTGGTGGCGGCCGTTGCGGACATGCCCTACGAGGAGTTCCTGGTCGAGCGCATGGTCACCGGCGCGGTGGCCGAGCTGATCGTCGGCGTCCGGCACGAACCGCAGTTCGGCCACCTGCTCACGATCGGCGCCGGTGGCGTCCTGGTCGAGTTGCTGCAGGACACGGCCACGCTGCTGTTCCCCATTGACCGGGACGAGGTCCGGGAAGCCCTGATGTCGTTGAGGATCTGGCCATTGCTCGCCGGTTATCGGGGCGGCAAGCCAGGTGACGTCGAGGCGGCTGTCGAGGCCGTGCTCGGGATCGCCGCGTATGCGCAGGCGGACGCGGTCGCCGAACTGGATGTGAACCCGCTTCTGTTGTGCCCCAAAGGAGTTGTCGCGGTGGACGCGTTGATCCGGCGATGACCGCGGTCCGGACCGCGGTCGACGGCAAGACCCTGGTCATCACCTTGGACCGGCCCAAAGTGAATGCGATCGACGTCGCCACCAGCCACGAGCTGTACGCCGCGTTCGGCCGGCTGCAAAAAGACCCTGGGCTGCGGGTCGCCGTTGTCACTGGATCGGGCGAATTCTTCTCCGCCGGCTGGGACCTCAAGGCGGGTGAAGCGGTCGACGCCGACCATGGCCCGGGCGGCTTCGCCGGGCTGACCGAGTTGTTCACCCTCGACAAACCGGTGATCGCGGCCGTGAACGGTCTCGCACTAGGCGGTGGGTTCGAGCTGGCCCTCGCCGCCGACCTGGTTGTGGCCGGCCCACAAGCCCAGTTCGCCCTGCCGGAGGCCACCCTCGGGCTGGTGCCGGACTCCGGCGGGGTGCTGCGGCTGCCGAAACGGCTCCCGCGGGCGATCGCCATGGAGCTGCTGCTGACCGGCCGCCGGATGCCCGCCGAAGAGGCCCTGAAGTGGGGTTTGGTCAATCGCGTTGATCCCGATCCGGTCGCCGGAGCCCTCGCGCTGGCCCGCTTGACTGAGACTGTGGCGCCGCTTGCCATCTCGGCAATCAAGGAGATCGTCTCAACATGTGAGACGGAGACAGTGGCCGACGGCTACCGCATTTTCCGGCGTTTACCGCGCTATCAGGCCGTTTTGGCGTCCGCGGACGCGGTCGAGGGACCCCGGGCCTTCGCCGAGAAGCGTCCACCTGTGTGGCTCGGATCGTGATCGGATCTTCCGCTATCCTTGGGTGCGGTCGAGAGGCGCTGCAACGGGCCGCCAAGCCCGCCACGCTCGGCCCATCCCACCACCGAAAGGGCGCCTCCTGGTCAACGGGAGGATGCCATGGTGAATACCCTGCGAGAACTGCTGGACCAGCGGATCGTCGTGCTCGACGGTGCCTGGGGCACGATGCTGCAGGGTGCCAGGCTCACTCCCGAGGACTACCGGGGCGACCTGATCGTCAACCACACCCACGACGTGACCGGCGACCCGGACCTGCTGAACCTGACGCGCCCGGACGTCATCCTGGACGTGCACCGGCAGTACCTGGCCGCGGGCGCGGACATCACCACGACGAACACCTTCACCGCGACCAGCATCGGCCAGGCCGACTACGGCCTGCAGCACCTGGTGCGCGAGATGAACGTGCAGGGCGCCAAGATCGCCCGCCAGGCCGCCGACGAGGCGGGCGGCCGGTTCGTCGCCGGGTCGATCGGCCCGCTGAACGTCACCCTGTCGCTGTCCCCGCGGGTCGAGGACCCGTCCTACCGCGCGGTGACGTTCGACCAGGTCAAGGCCGCCTACGCGGAGCAGATCGCGGCGCTGGCCGAGGGCGGCGTCGACCTGCTGCTGATCGAGACCATCTTCGACACGCTCAACTGCAAGGCCGCGATCGCCGCCGCCCGTGAGGTCGCGCCGCAGCTGCCGCTGTGGATCTCGGTCACCATCGTCGACCTGAGCGGCCGCACGCTGTCCGGGCAGACCGTCGAGGCGTTCTGGAGCTCGATCGAGCACGCCAAGCCGCTGATGGTCGGCGTGAACTGCTCGCTCGGTGCCGCGGAGATGCGCCCGCACGTCGCCGAGTTGTCCCGCCTGGCGGACACGTACGTGGCCAGCCACCCGAACGCCGGCCTGCCGAACGCCTTCGGCGGCTACGACGAGACCCCCGACCAGACGGCCGCGCTGCTGGGCGAGTTCGCCGACGCCGGCATGGTGAACGTCGTCGGCGGCTGTTGCGGCACGACCCCCGCGCACATCGCCAAGATCGCCGAGACCGTCCGCGGCAAGGCGCCGCGCGAGCTGGCCTCGCCCCGGCACACCACCCGGTTCAGCGGCCTGGAGCCGTTCGGCATCGGCGAGGACACCGGGTTCGTGATGATCGGTGAGCGGACCAACGTCACCGGCTCGGCCAAGTTCCGCAAGCTGATCGAGGGCGACGACCACCAGGCCGCCGTCGATGTCGCGCTGGACCAGGTCCGCGGCGGCGCGAACCTGCTGGACGTCAACATGGACGCCGACCTGCTGGACAGCGAGCAGGCGATGACCACGTTCCTCAACCTGATCGCGACCGAGCCGGAGGTGGCCCGGATCCCGATCATGGTGGACAGTTCCAAGTGGACGGTCCTGGAGGCCGGGCTCAAGTGCGTGCAGGGCAAGGGCGTGGTCAACTCGATCAGCCTCAAGGAGGGCGAGGAGCCGTTCCTGGAGCACGCCCGCAAGGTCCGTGACTACGGCGCGGGCGTCGTGGTGATGGCGTTCGACGAGCAGGGCCAGGCCGACACCACCGAGCGCAAGGTGGCGATCTGCGGCCGTGCCTATGACCTGCTGACCCAGAAGGCGGGTTTCCCGGCCGAGGACATCATTTTCGACCCGAACGTGCTCGCGGTGGCGACCGGTATCGCCGAGCACAACGGCTACGCCAAGGCGTTCATCGACGCGCTGCCGCTGATCAAGCAGCGCTGCCCGGGCGTGCGGATCAGCGGCGGTATCTCGAACCTGTCGTTCTCCTTCCGCGGCAACAACGTCGTGCGCGAGGCGATGCACTCGGCGTTCCTGTTACACGCCGTCAAGGCCGGCCTGGACATGGTCATCGTGAA
>CBIMJO010001218.1:0-3779 GCA_966244135.1 uncultured Actinocrispum sp.
CCTGCCGTGGCGCCCCACTCTGTCGTTTTCACACAGAACGAGGACTCCATGAAACGGAATCGACTCCGTTGGCGGTGGTTCACCGGGCTGGTCGCTGTGCTCACCACAGCTGGCCTTGCCCTTCCCCCGGCCCAGGCGAACGCGGCCGGGCCCAACCTGGCGCTGGGCAAGACCGTGACGGCGAGCGGCTCGCTCGGCGGCTTCCCGGCGTCCAACGCCAATGACGGCAACCAGAACTCCTACTGGGAGAGCCCGAACAACGCCTTCCCGCAGTGGGTGCAGATCGACCTCGGCGGCAGCACCGGCATCGACCAGGTCGTGCTCAAGCTGCCCGGGTCGTGGGGGTCGCGGACCCAGACCCTCAGCCTGCAGGGCAGCACGGACGGCTCGAACTTCAGCACCCTGTCCCCCTCGGCCGGAAGGCTGTTCGACCAGGCCGCGAACAACACGGTCACCCTGAACCTCACCACGACGACCACGCGGTATGTGCGGGTGAACGTCACCGCGAACACCGGCTGGCCGGCGGCCCAGGTCTCCGAGTTCGAGATCTACGGGCCGGACAACGGTCCCACCGATCCGCCGCCGACCGGCACGAACCTGGCCGTGGGCAAGGCGATCGAGGCCTCCTCGACGACCCAGAACTTCGTGGCCACCAACGCCAACGACGACAACGTGGGCACGTACTGGGAGTCCGCGGGCTTCGAGTCGACCTTGACGGTCAAGCTCGGTTCGAACGCGGACATCACCGGGGTCGTGGTCAAGCTGAACCCGGACCCGATCTGGGGCCCGCGCACGCAGACCTTCGAGGTCCTCGGCCGGGAACAGTCGGCCGCGGGCTTCAGCTCGCTGAAAGCCTTGGCGCCGTACGCTTTCAACCCGTCGACCCAGAACACCGTATCGATTCCGGTCACCGCTCGCACAGCCGATGTGCGGCTGCGCTTCACCGGGAACACGGGCGCTCCCGGCGGACAGGTCGGTGAGCTACAGGTCCTTGGCACGCCTGCACCGAACCCGGATCTGACGGTCAGCGCGGTGTCGTGGACGCCGGCCTCGCCGTCCGAGACCGACCGGATCACCATGCGGGCGACCGTGCAGAACATCGGCTCGGCCGCGGCTCCGGCCACCTCGGCGACGTTCGCCATCGGCGGCCAGGCCACGAGCGGTGTCCCGGTGAGCGCACTCGCCGCGGGCGCCTCGACGACCGTGACCCTCGATGTCGGGACACGGCCACAGGGCAGCTACACCGTTTCGTCCACTGTGGACCCGGCGAACACGGTGATCGAACAGAACGACGCCAACAACACGTTCACATCGGCGTCGCAGTTGCAGGTCGCCCAGGCTCCCGGCCCGGACCTGCAGGTTCTCGGTGTCACGTCGAACCCGCCCAACCCTGCAGTGGGCGCACCGGTGACGTTCACCGTGTCGGTCAACAACCGCGGCACCACAGCAACGAACGCCACGACGGTCACCCGCGTGACGGTCGGTGGCACGACATTGAACACCAACACCGCGTCGATCGCCGCTGGCGCAACGGTTAGCGTTGCCATGTCGGGCAGCTGGACGGCCACCAGCGGCGGGGCCACGATCACGGCCACCGCAGACGCGACCAACGTCGTCACCGAGACCAACGAGACCAACAACTCGTTCTCGCAGGCGATCGTGGTCGGCCGGGGCGCGGCGGTCCCGTACACCGAGTACGAGGCCGAAGCCGCCAGCTACCAGGGCACGCTGCTGCAGACCGACCCGCTGCGGACATTCGGCCACACCAACTTCGCGACCGAGTCCTCCGGCCGCCAGTCGGTGCGGCTCACCAGCACCGGCCAGTTCGTCGAGTTCACCTCGGTCAACCAGGCCAACTCGATCGTGGTGCGCAACTCCATCCCGGACGCCCCTGGTGGCGGCGGGATCAGCGCCACGATCAGCTTGTACGTCAACGGCACGTTCCTGCAGAAGCTGACGCTGTCCTCGCAGCACAGCTGGTTGTACGGCAACAGCGACGGCCCCGAGTCGCTGACCAACACGCCCGGCGGCGACGCGCGGCGGTTGTTCGACGAGTCGCACGCGTTGCTGGCCAACAGCTACCCACCCGGCACGAAGTTCAAGCTGCAGCGGGACAACGGGGACGACGCGTCCTTCTACATCATCGACATGATCGACCTGGAGCAGGTCGCGCCTCCGCTGAGCCAACCGGCCGGCTGCGTCTCGATCACCAACTACGGCGCGGTTCCCGACGACGGCAACGACGACACCGCCGCGATCCAGCGTGCGGTGACCGACGACCAGAACGGCGTGATCCCGTGTGTCTGGATCCCGCGCGGCCAGTGGCGGCAGGAGCAGAAGATCCTCACCGACGACCCGCTCAACCGCGGGCAGTACAACCAGGTGGGCATCAGCAACGTGACGATCCGCGGCGCGGGCATGTGGTACTCGCAGTTCTACACGCTCACCCAGCCACAGGACGCACACGGCATCAACCACCCGCACGAAGGCAACTTCGGCTTCGACATCGACAAGAACGTGCAGATCTCCGACATCGCGATCTTCGGCTCCGGCCGGATCCGCGGCGGTGACGGCAACGCCGAGGGCGGGGTCGGCCTCAACGGCCGGTTCGGCACCGGCACGAAGATCAGCAACGTCTGGATCGAGCACTCCAACGTCGGTGTCTGGGTCGGCCGCGACTTCGACAACATCCCCGAGCTGTGGGGACCGGCGGACGGCCTGGAGTTCAGCGGGATGCGCATCCGGGACACCTACGCGGACGGCATCAACCTCACCAACGGCTCGCGCAACTCGCGGGTGTTCAACTCGTCGTTCCGCACCACGGGCGACGACGCGCTGGCGGTGTGGGCGAGCAAGTACGTGAAGGACCAGTCGGTGGATGTGGGCCACGACAACCACTTCGTCAACAACACCATCCAGCTGCCCTGGCGGGCCAACGGCATCGCGATCTACGGCGGCTACGGCAACTCGGCGGAGAACAACCTCATCTACGACACGATGAACTACCCGGGGATCATGCTGGCCACCGATCATGATCCGATCCCGTTCTCCGGCACGACATTGCTGGCGAACAACGCGCTGTTCCGCTGTGGCGGCGTGTTCTGGGGCGAGGCACAGGAGTTCGGTGCCATCACGTTGTTCGCGCCCAACGGCGACATCCCGGGCGTGACCATCAGGGACACCGAGATCAGTGACTCGACCTACGACGGTATCCAGTTCAAGGCGGGCGGCGGCGCCTACGCCAACGTCGCCATCACCAACACCCGCATCGACAAGTCCAACAACGGGTCCGGGATCCTGGCCATGGGCAGCGCACGCGGCAACGCACGGCTGACCAACGTCTCGATCACGAACTCGCGCGACGGCAACATCCTCATCGAACCAGGATCCAGCTTCACCATCACCGGCTCCTGACCCTGTGGCCCTCGTGAGTGGTTTCGTTCCGACGGCCGGAACCACTCACGAGGGTTTTTTGCGGGCCGTGAACAGGAGGGTGCCCGCGGGCGAGGTGAGATCGAGCAGGTCCAGGCCCGCGCTCGTCAGCCAGGTGCCCAGTTCGTCGACACGGAACGACTTGACGTTGAACGTCTTCTCGTGCTGGGACTGGAAGTACCGGTAGGTGGGGCGTTCCGCTTGCCGGAAGGTGAAGGCGGTGAACGTACCGCCAGGCTTCAGCACCCGGCCCACCTCTTGGATCACCGTCCGCGGCTCCGGGAACAGCTGCAGCGCGTTCGAACAGTTCACCGCGCCCAGCGCCCGATCACCGAACGGCAGCTGCA
>CBIMJO010001219.1:0-3772 GCA_966244135.1 uncultured Actinocrispum sp.
TTGAGGCGGCGGCGATCGCGTTCGTGACGATGGGGGACCGGAGTTCGGCCCGGGCCGCGTTCACCCACGCTGGGAATGTGTACGAGGAACTCGGAGCGAGCTGGGACAGCGCCCGGCTGGCCGCGGTGCAGCGGGCCGCCAGGATCCGGTGCGGGCCGCGGGTCGCGCATCGGAAGGCCAGCCACGGCTGGGAAAGCCTGACGCCCACGGAGTCGACCATCGCCGGGTTCGTGGTCGAGGGCATGACCAACCGGCAGATCGCCGCCCGGCTGTTCCTGTCGCCGCGGACCGTCGGCACGCACGTCTCGCACATCCTGACCAAGCTGGGTGTCGGCTCCCGCACCGACATCGCCCGCGAGGCCGCGCGCCGCTCCAGCTGACCTTCAGTCGTTCTTTCCCGGTTCTTTAGCGGGGTGGGTGATCGTTGTCCTGGCGGAGTTCCATGGGCGAGGAGACGATCACGGCGATGGCTGGCTACTTCCGGCGGCGGGTCTGGCCGTTGTTCGTCGAGTCGATGGTGCGGCTGGGGTCGGTCTTCGCCAACTACACCCCTGCGCCCGAGTCCAAAGAGGACCTGCTGCCGAAGGCCGAGCCCGTGCTGTCCGACCCGCCGTCCGGGCACCCCGAGCGGGTGTGCCCCGAACAGCAGCCGACGCCGGCCGAGACCGCCCTGTTCCGGCAGCTCGGCTGGCGTCGTTCGTCATGACAGGCGGGAGACCGCCTCGGTCACGGTGATCTTGCCCAGTGTCATCCGGGAACCGACGACCGCGCGAGCGTGACCCGCGCCCACGACGCCAGTGAACGTTCCCGATTCGCCGTACACCACAAGGAACTTCCCGGTCTCGGGATCGGAGTGGACAAGGGTCGCCTCACCCGCGGTCGAACCCAGTGCCTGCAGTTTGAGCCCGTACTGGTCGCTCCAGAAGTACGTCGACGGCTGGTGGACCGACTGACCGCCGAGGATGTTCGCGGCCACCACCGACGCCATCTCGCCCGCGCTGGTCCAGTGTTCCACCCGGCCGGATCCGCAGACATGGGCGACGTCGCCGACCGCCCAGATCCCTGGCGCCACAGCGCAGTCCGGGCCACACAGCACCCCGTCGCCGGTCTCGATACCCGAACCGTCCAGCCAGGACACGTTCGGCACACCGCCGATCGCGGCCACGACGACGTCTCCCGCGACCTCGCTGCCGTCCTGCAGATGCACGACGCCATCGCGGACATCGTTGACTGCAGTGCCGAAAAGGGTTGTGACGCCATGGCTCTCGTGCCACTGCCCGACGAGGTCACACGCCACTGAGCCGTTGAGGGCCTGCCACAGCGGGCCGGGACAGGGCTCGACCAGCGTGACCGGGTGGCCCAGGGACCGGAATGTCGCGGCGATCTCGCATCCCAGCACCCCAGCCCCGACAACGACAAGACGCGCCGACGGGGTCATGGCGGACCGGATCGCCGACGCATCCTCAATGGTGCGTAACGTCAATGCTCCCGGCAGAGGCCGTGCGGCGAGGCCGGTCGCGATGACCAGATGGTCGTACCCCAGCACGGTTCCGTCAGCGAGAGTGACCTTGCAGCCGTCCTTGTCCAGCCCCACAGCCGCGTTGCCGAGCAACAGATCCGCGTCCACTGGACCCAGCGAGATATCCTGAACGTCGCCCGACAGCACGCCTTTGGACAGCGGCGGGCGGTCGTAGGGCGAATGCGTTTCGGCGCCTGCAACGGAGACGGGCCCGCTGAATCCCGCTGCGCGAAGTGCCTGCACAGTACGGAATCCGGCGAGCCCGGCGCCTACGATGACGATTCGCATGTCACACCGCGGCCGCGGCCCAGTGCTTGCGCAGGTGCGGGACGAACTCGTCGGCCCGCTCGTCCGGGAAGTACAGCTTCCCGCCCTCGATCTCGATCACCTCGGTGGCGCCCGGGATGGTGTCGCGCAGCCAGTGCGCCCAGGACAGCTCGAAGTGGAAGTCCCCGGTGCCCCAGACGATCAGGGTCGGCACGGTCAAGGCTTTCAGTCCGGGTTCGGCGTCCAGCAGGTGCTTGGAGTCCAGCGACTGCAGCAGGCGTTCGAAGTGCCGGGCGTTCTCCAGCGAGCCGCAGATGGGCTCCAGGTAGGTGCGCAGCGTCTCGTCGGCCAGCTTGTCCGGGAACTCGTAGTTCAGGCCGATCGCGCGCTCGCCGGAGCGGGCTTCCTCGATCTCCTTCATCATGTTCAGCGCGACCGGCGCCAGCTCGCCCTTCTTGGCCAGCTCCACGGTGCCCTTGAAGGCCTCGTTGGGGATGTTGTCGTGCGCCTCGCAGTTGGTGAGGGTGAACGAGCGCAGCCGCTCCGGGTGCCGCGAGGCGAAGATCTGCGACACGGCCGCGCCGGTGTCGTTGGCGACCAGGTCCACATTGGACAAGTCCATCGCGTCCAGGAAGTCCTCGACGGCGTCGGCCAGCGCGGACAGCGACAGGTCCTGGTCGTCGGTGACCTTGCTCTGCCCGTGCAACGGCAGATCCATGGCCACACAACGGCGTTCGTCCTTCAACTGGCTGATCACGTTGCGCCACAGGTAGCCGTTGGTGCCCAGGCCGTGCACGAACACCGACACCGGGCCCTCGCCGATGTCCATGTAGCCGATGGTGCCGGACTTGGTCTGGATGGTCTGGCGGTGGGAGTTGAACTCCTGCAGGTTCATCGGCTCGCTTCCTCGGTCTGCAGCAACGCGATGGCGTGCTCGGGGCAGGCGGACACCCCGCGGGCGGCGCCGTCGCGCTGCTCCTCGGTGATCTCGAACTCGCCCATCTCGTTGAACCCGGTGTCCTCGTTGATGCTGAAGACCTCCGGCGCCAGGGCGTAGCACATGCCGTGCCCCATACAGCGTTGTGAGTCGACCTGGACCCTCATGTGGTTTTTCCTCCTCGAGAATGGTTCAGAGCAGGGCCTGGGCGAGCTCACGCCACTCGGCCATCGGCGTGCGGCCCGGGTCGGCGGTCAGCACCTGCAGGCACACGTGGTCGGCGCCGGCCTCGTGCTGCTTGCGCACCCGGCTGGCGATCGCGTCGGCATCGCCGTACGCGACCAGCGCGTCCACCACCGCGTCGGTACCGCCGTTCTGCAAGTCGGCCTCGGCGAAGCCAAGGCTCATCAGGCTTTTCACGTAGTGGTCGACCCGCAGGTACGCGGCGACATGCGCGTGCGCGGTCTCGCGGGCACGGTCCACATTGGAGTCGAGCACGACCGCCTGTTCGACCGCGAGCAGCGCCTCGGACCCGAGGATCTCCCGCGCGCGAACGGTGTGGTCGACCGGCACGAGGTAACTCAGCGAGCCCCAGGCCTTTTCCGCCGCGAGGCGCAGCATCTTCGGCCCCAGCGCGGCGATCACGCGGCGCGGGGTGACCGGCAGGCTCGGGCCCAACGGCGCTTCGGTCATGCCGTCGAGGTAGTCGCGCATAGTGGCCACCGGCGGGCCGAACTGCTGGTTGCGCACCCGCTGCACGCCCATCGGCGAGCTGAGGCCCATCCCCAGCAGGAACCGCCCGGGGAACGCGCCGGCCAGCGTCCGCTGTCCCTGCGCCATGGTGACCGCGTCGCGGCCGTAGATGCACGCGATCCCAGTGGCCACGACCATCTTCGACGTCGCCCCGAGCAGCATCGTGGCCTGGGTGAACGCCTCCCGGCCGAACGCCTCGCCGAACCACAGCGTGCCGTAGCCCAGCTCCTCGATTTCCTGCGCGGCCGCGGTCAGCTCACCGACCGGCAACTCCTCCAGTGCGAACGTCCACAGCC
>CBIMJO010001220.1:0-3771 GCA_966244135.1 uncultured Actinocrispum sp.
ATCTGGCGGATCGCGCGCAGGTAGCCCTCCGGCGGCACGATCACGCCGGCCTCGCCCTGGATCGGCTCGATCAGCACGGCGGCCGTGTTCGGCGTGACGGCCGCGCGGATGGCGTCGGCGTCGCCGTACGGGACGACCTTGAACCCGGGGGTGAACGGGCCGAAGTCGTTGCGCGCCACCGAGTCGGTCGAGAAGGAGATGATCGTCGTGGTGCGGCCGTGGAAGTTCGACCCGGCGACGATGATCTCCGCGGCGCCCTCGGGCACGCCCTTGACCCGGTAGGCCCACTTGCGGGCGACCTTCACCGCGGACTCGACGGCCTCGGCGCCGGAGTTCATCGGCAGCACCATCTCGGTGCCGGTCAGCTCGGCCAGCTCCCGGCAGAACAGGCCCATCTGGTCGTGGTGGAAGGCGCGGCTGGTCAGCGTCAGGCGGCCCAGCTGGGCCTGCGCGGCGGCGATCAGGTCCGGGTGGCGGTGCCCGAAGTTCAGCGCCGAGTACCCGGCCAGGAAGTCCAGGTACCGGTTGCCCTGGACGTCGGTGACCCAGGCGCCCTCGGCCTCGGCGATGACCACCGGCAGCGGGTGGTAGTTGTGCGTGCTCCACCGTTCGTCCAGGTCGATGTAGTCACGCGGGGTGGTGGCGGCGTCGGCAGTCACGGTCATAACGATAGGCTAGGTGGTACCAGGCGTTATTTTCATCCGTCGAGCGTTGCGCATTCTGTCGATTCGTTGCGTGAAACGTCGTCACGGCTTTCGATCGTTGTTCAGCCATCCGAGTGATCATCTCATGTGGACGGAACCGATACTCTGCCGTGATGGCCAAGGTGCGTGACGTGCTGCGGGTGCGTCCAGGAGTCGACCCGACCACGAAACCCTCGAAGGTGTTCGGGCACAAGCCCGGCGACTTCCCGGTCGGCCCGGAGTCCAAGTCCAACGCGGCCAAGCAGCTGGTGACCACCGGTGAGCGGCTGGACAAGCTGCAGGAGGCGCTCTACGCCGGCGGCACGCGCAACGTTCTGCTGGTGCTGCAGGGCATGGACACCTCCGGCAAGGGCGGCACCATCCGGCACGCCTGCGGCCTGGTCAACCCCCAGGGCCTGCACATCCACTCGTTCAAGAAACCGACCCGGGCCGAGCTGCGGCACGACTTCCTCTGGCGGGTCCGCAAGGCCCTGCCCGCGCCGGGCATGATCGGCGTGTTCGACCGGTCGCACTACGAGGACGTGCTGATCGCCCGCGTGGAGAGCCTGGTGCCCGAGGAGACCTGGCGGGCCCGCTACGACGCGATCGAGGCGTTCGAACAGGAACTCGTGGCCAACGGCACCGCGATCATCAAGTGCTTCCTGCACATCACCCCCGAGGAACAGCGCAAGCGCCTCATCGCCCGCCTCGAACGCCCCGAGAAGCACTGGACGTACAACCCCGCGGACCTCGACGCCCGCGCCCAGTGGGACGCCTACCAGGCCGCCTACGCCGAAGCCCTAGCCCGCACCGCCACCGACCTCGCGCCCTGGTACGTCATCCCGTCGGACCACAAGTGGTACCGCAACTGGGCCGTCTCCGAGCTGTTGCTGGAGACCCTGCACGAGATGAACCCCTCGTACCCCACCCCGGACTTCGACGTCGAGGAGGAACTGGCCCGGGTCAAGGCGGCTGCTATCTGAGGATCTCGGTGGCCAGCTGTTTGGTGGGTTCGAGGGCGGAGGCGGGGCCGTTGACGATCTGGACGTCGAGGATGTTCTTGCCCTTGCGGACCCACAGGGTGTTCAGGCCGGGGCGGAACAGGGCCTCGTCGCCGACACCCGACACCGCCTGGTACTCGCCACCGATCTTGCGCACCAGGTCCCACTGGGTGCCGTCCTGGTCGGTCTCGACGTGCGCGGTGACGGAGTTGCCGCTGGAGCCGGCGTTGTAGCTGCACTCACCCGCGTCGTTCTGGTCGGGTCTGGCGTCGTCGCCGATCAGCTTCTTGGCCCGCTCCAAGGTGATCACGTTGCATGGTGCTAACGGCCCACTGGCCGCCGCGGGCTTCGCGCCGTCGCCGGACGGGATGGCGCCGCCGCTCTTGTCACCGCAGGCGGTCAGGCCCAGGACGAGCAATGGCAGTACGGCCAACCGTGACAGACGCATCCCTGACTCCTTCGCTTGTGTGCACTGTCCACTGTGAGCGAACCTGGTGTCCGCCCACAGTGGACCTGTGCGCACGCGATCGGGAGTCGATGAATGCCCAAAAGAGCGGCGGTCAACTACTAAGTCGTCCAAACTGGACGAATTGGGCCCAGGTCTCAGGGGTGAAGCAGATTTCAGGGCCGCTGCGGTGCTTGGAGTCTCGTACTCTGACGGTAGTGGTCATGATCCGGACTTCCACGCAGTTGTCACTGCCGCTAGTGCTAAACGTGCTTTTGAACCAACCGCTGTCCATTGTGCTGGGAGGCACGTTCACTTGGTCTCCGCTATCTCGTCGATGACCCGCCGTGACTCGACGGGTGTCATGGCCAATGTAGACAGCCGGTCGAAGACCCTGACGAGCCGGCCGGTGTCAACTTCGTCGTCCACATAGGCCGACGGGCCGAAGATTACCGAAGAGTGGCCGATCAGTGGCGCACTGCCGTCGAATCCGAAGACAACGAAGCCTCCGCCCCGGGCCGGATTGGAGGTGGTATCGCTTGAGAGCACCTGGATGGTAAGGCTCGGATGATGGTCCATGAGATGTTGCAAGTGACGTGCTTGGAGGCGCATCACCGCGGTGCCGCCAACAGGGATGTGCAGCACGTCTTCAGGAATCACGAACCGAACCCGTCTGTTCTCGGCCGAATTCCAGACACGCTCCTGGCGAGCGCGGCGGAACGCGACACGTTCGGTGACCTCAGACTCGGATGAATCCCACCATGCGCCGTCCCCGTCCTTGATCAGCGCGTGCACGTAGTCGGCTGACTGGAGCAGGCCGGGTATTACGCCGGATTCGAAGCCGCTGATCTCAGTCGCGCTGGCTTCCAGATCGGCGAACCGCTGGAAGGAGCCAGGCAGGATGTCGGTATGCAGACCGCCGCGCTGTCGTCTGCGCGCCTGTGCACCCAATGCGAGAACGGTCTTTCGGTGTGCGCCCGTCACACCGTAGTAGTCGAGTAGGTTGGTCAGGTCCTGCTGGCTGAGAGTGCCTTTGCCTTCTTCGAGTTCGACGATGCGGGAACGGACGCGGCCGATGGCGTCAGCGGCGGCTTGCTGGGTCAGATCGGCCTGTTCGCGGAGCCGACGCAGGGTGAGTCCCAGCTGCCGACGTTCGAACGTCTGGCGGGCCCGTCCCATCTGGCGCTCACCGGTCCCCAGGTCAAAGCGGAAAGTACGGTTTTGGTCACTCGTTCGGCGCAGCGCTTAAGCGCGACTGTCGCGCTACTCTACACCTAGTTAGCGCGACGGTCGCCCTTAATTGGGATCTCCAGCACAGCATTGATCGAAGGGGCCGGGCCATGACCTTGAACTCGAGCGGCGTGTCCATGGAGTCCTGCGTCCAGTTCGGCCCAGGAGTCGCGATGCGGTTCGAATCCGACTCGCTCAACCATGAGGTGGCGTTGTACTTCGGCAGTCAGGACGAGTACGTGCTCATCATGAGCGACGACAGTCTTCGGCAGGTGTTAAAGCTTGCGATGCTTGCTTTGTCTGATTTGGACAGTGGGGAAAAGTGATGGTGCCGGGAAATTCTCCCGGCACCATCGATCCGCCTAGATCTTCTCGATGATCTGCGCGTAGGCGTTCAGCGTCTCCTCGCGCT
>CBIMJO010001221.1:0-3769 GCA_966244135.1 uncultured Actinocrispum sp.
CTCTACGGGCTGGTGTTCGGCACGGGTGACCACAAACCGGTCCCCAAACTGGGCATCGACCTGAAAGGCGGCACCCGCGTCACGCTGACCGCGCGGACGCTGGATGGCAACGCTCCCAGTCCCGAGTCGCTGAACCAGGCAAGGCAGATCATCGAGACCCGCGTCAACGGCCAGGGTATCTCCGGCGCCGAGGTCGTGCTCGACGGCAACAACATCGTGATCACGGTGCCCGGTGAGGGCGGCGACAAGGCCAAGGAGCTCGGCCAGACCGCCACCCTCGGGTTCCGCAAGGTGATCCAGGCGGTGCCGAACGTGCCGGCGACCCCGCAGCAGCCGCAGACCTCCGGTTCCCAGAAGCCCCCGACGAGCGGTACCCAGCCACCGCCGTCCGGGTCCGGGACTCCGTCCACGCCTCCGTCCGCGGGCACCGGCGCGCCCAGCAGCGGCGCCCCGCAGGGTGGCCTCGCCCCGCACCTCGCGCAGCAGCCGTCCGGGTCCAACACCCCGGCCAGCAACCCGCCCGCCAGTGGTGCGAACCCGCCCGCCAGCAACAACCCGGCCCCGCCCGCCAACTCCGGCACCGGCACCGGCGCGGTGAGCCCCGAGGTCGCCAAGCAGATCCAGGAAGCCCGCGCGATCCGGCAGAACCCGGCGCTGGCCACCCCGGACGACGGCGGCAACGCCGCCACCCCGGACGCCGCCGCGCAGCAGGCCGCCCTGGCCTCGCTGACCTGTGAGGGCAAGGACCCGCTGGTCGGCAACGACGACCCGAACCTGCCGCTGGTCACCTGCGACCAGAAGGGCCAGGAGAAGTTCGTCCTGGGCAAGCGCTTCCTCAAGGGTGAGGAGATCACCGGCGCCAACGCCGGTCCCGACCCCAACGGCGCCGGCTACGTGGTCAACCTGACCTTCAACGGCACGGGCTCGGACATCTGGGCCAAGTTCACCGCCGCCAACGTCGGCACCCGCTCGGCGTTCGTGCTGGACACCGAGGTCGTCTCGGCGCCGACCATCAACGGCCCGATCCCCGGCGGCAACACCGAGATCTCCGGCAAGTTCAGCCAGAAGGAAGCCACCGACCTGGCCAACGTGCTCAAGTACGGCTCGCTGCCGCTGTCGTTCGAGTCGTCCGACGCCGAGACGGTGTCCGCCACGCTCGGCCTGACCTCGCTGCAGGCCGGCCTGATCGCCGGCGCGATCGGCCTGGCGCTGGTGTTCATCTACTGCCTGTTCTACTACCGCCTGCTCGGCCTGCTGACGATCCTGTCGCTGTTCCTGTCGTTCGGCCTGGTCTACTCGATCATCGTGCTGTTCGGCCGGGTGCTGGGCTACAGCCTCGACCTCGCCGGTGTGGCCGGTCTGATCGTCGCGATCGGTTTCACCGCGGACTCGTTCGTCGTGTTCTTCGAACGACTAAAGGACGAGATGCGGGAAGGCAGGACATTCCGCTCGGCCGTGCCCCGCGCCTGGGTCCGCGGCCGTCGCACGATCCTTTCCGCGGACGCCGTGCTGTTCCTGTCCGCCGCGGTGCTGTACATCCTGGCCGTCGGCCAGGTGAAGGGCTTCGCGTTCACCCTGGGCATGTCCACCGTGCTCGACCTGGTGATCGTGTTCCTGGTGACGCACCCGCTGGTGTCGCTGGTGTCGACGTCCAAGACGCTGTCCAAGCCGGGCCTGGTGGGTCTGGGCGCGGCACACCGTGAGAGTCACCGCGCGGCCGCCGGCCGTTCCGGTGCCGCAGTGAAGGAGGCCTGAGGTGGCCGGCAAGCAGGGCTTCTTCCACCGGCTGTACGTCGGCAACGGCGCGGTCAACGTCATCAAGCACAGCAAGAAGCTCTACGTCTTCTTCGCCGTGCTGGTGCTGGTGTCCATCGCGTCGATCGTGTTCAAGGGCTTCAACTTCGGTATCGACTTCAAGGGCGGTACCAAGGTCCAGCTCGAGGCCACCGGGTCGGCGGGCAAGATCACCGTCGAGCAGGTCACCACGGTCTACAGCGACACCCTCGGCTCGCAGCCCGAGTCGGTGCAGGAGGTCGGCGTGGGCAACGCCGCCTCCGTGCAGATCCGCACGGTGACGCTGGACGCCGGCCAGGTGGCCCGGCTCAAGACGGCGCTGACCGACAAGCTGCACCCGAACGGGACGATCAGCGACAGCGCGGTCAGCGGCACCTGGGGTGGCGAGATCACCACCCAGGCGCTCTGGGCGCTGGGCGTGTTCCTCGTCCTGGTGACCGTCTTCCTGGCGTTGTACTTCGAGCTGCGGATGGCGATCGCCGCGGTGATCACGCTGTTCCACGACGTCATCGTGACCGCCGGTGTCTACTCGCTGATCGGCTTCGAGGTGACCCCGGCGACCGCGATCGGCCTGCTGACGATCCTCGGCTTCTCGCTGTACGACACGGTGGTGGTGTTCGACAAGGTCAAGGAGAACACCCGCGGCCTGCTCGGGCTGACCCGCCGGACCTACGGCGAGGCGGCCAACCTGGCGGTCAACCAGACCCTGATGCGGTCGATCAACACCGCGCTGATCGCGCTGCTGCCGGTGATCGGCCTGTTCGTGGTCGGCGCCATCCTGCTGGGTGTCGGCACGCTGCAGGACCTGGCCCTGGTCCAGATGACCGGCATGCTCGTCGGTGTGACCTCGTCGATCGCGCTGGCCACCCCGCTGCTGGTGCAGTTCACCATGCGTGACGTGCGCTTCCAGAAGCAGGCCGAGCGGGTCTTCGCCCGCCGGGCCAACCTGGCCAACAAGGCCGCCGCCGCCGCTGAGGCGGACGGCGGCGACGGGCCGGAGTCGTTCGACGGCGACGTGCTGGACAAGGAGCTGCGCCGCGAGCAGGCCCTGGCCGCCGCCGGTGGCGTCCCGGCCCGGCACGCCCGGGCGGCCGAGCGCCGGCGCAACGCCGCCGCGGGCCAGCCGCAGGGCAAGCGTCCAACCGGGAAGCGGCGCAAGTAGATGAATCTGACCGAGGCACTCGCCCTCATCCGGCGAGTGCCCGATTTTCCCCAGGCGGGCGTGGTGTTCCAGGACATCACGCCCGTCTTGGGTGATGCGGCCGCGTTCCGCGTGGTGGTGGACGCCATGGCGGACGCGGTCGGCGATGTCGACGC
Organism: uncultured Actinocrispum sp.; assembly: GCA_966244135.1. Classification (GTDB taxonomy): domain Bacteria; phylum Actinomycetota; class Actinomycetes; order Mycobacteriales; family Pseudonocardiaceae; genus Kibdelosporangium. The sequence continues at coordinate 3,112 of CBIMJO010001221.1, forward strand.
CGTCGTGGCCGTGGACGCCCGTGGGTTCTTCTTCGGGGCGGCCATCGCGCATTCGCGGGGCCTGGGCCTGGTTCCGGTCCGCAAACCCGGGAAACTGCCGGTCGTGGGCGGCAAGGTCGCCTACACGCTGGAGTACGGCACGGCCGAGCTGGAGCTGCCGGCCGGGGTGATCCGGCCCGGGCAGCGGATCGCGGTCGTCGACGACGTGCTCGCCACCGGTGGCACCGCCGCCGCGGCCTGTGAGCTGGTGGAATCCGTCCAGGGTGAAGTGGCGGGGATCACAGTGCTGATGGAGATCGAGGCCTTGGGCGGTCGGGACCGACTCGCCGGGCGGAAGATTGACACGCTGCTCACCGTGTGAGGACGCCCGCCCGCCGCGAAGTGCGAATGTTCACCTGCGGTTACGCGTTACTCTGAGGAGTACGGACCACGTTCGTGGCCCGGACGGCTCGAGGTGATGCGGGAGCGTGTGAGTGAGTCACGACGTGGAGTCCGCCGCGGGCCTCAAGCCGGAGGTCGAGGTCCCCAGGGCGCCCTCGGCGACACGTCGGGTGCGCACGCGCCTCGCCCGCCGGATCACGGCCCAGCGCGCGGCACCGGTCAAGCAGGTGCTCGAGCCCCTGGCGGCCGTGCACCGGGAGCTGCACCCCAAGGCCGA
>CBIMJO010001222.1:0-3769 GCA_966244135.1 uncultured Actinocrispum sp.
GGGATGAATTGGGGGCGGCGGCGACGCAATGCTGGCGGCGCTCCTTCCGGCGGCTGCTATCCTACGGCATGCCTGGAGTCACGGTGATGCTGCGATCAGCCGCTGACACGCCGGCTCGCCGCGCAGCCCATCATACCACGGCGAGAACTTCAGATAGGGAGCGGCAATGACGGAAGGAGCTGCCAGCAATCGCGTGAGCACGGCGATGGCGTCCGCTCGGCGCCCAACCAGTATGTATGTTAGTGCGAGACTCCGGTCCTGCAGTGCTCCTTCGACCGCGTCCCGTTCGAAACCATAGCTCTTCACGCTTTCTTCGGCCATCCGCACCGCGGCGTCGCGCTGTCCACGGAGTGCGAGGGCGACGGCCATCTGCCCGCTGATGATGGCTCGAAGGCCGAATAGATCCTCGGTACCCCGCAGGTTGTTCGCGGCCAGCACGGCCGCCGAGAAGCACCCCCGGGCACCGGAAGCGACCCCACCCAGCCAGCTGATCCGTCCACTCTGGACGTACAGCGTGCCCAGCACCGGGATCGGCCCGAAGAACAGGAACACCGCCAGCTCGCCGAAACCCAGGTAGCCGTACGGGTTCTTGCCGCCGGTGTAGAACCACGCGCCGAGCACGCTGACCACACCGACGATCAGCAGCCACCAGTGCCCGGACGCGAGGACGAGCACGAGCCCGGCCATGCAGGCGAACCCGAAGCACGCGAACGCCGCGGTCCGCACCGCCCCCGGCGGCACGAGCCCCGAGCCGACCAGCCGCAGCGGGCCGACCCGCTCGGTGTCCGTGCCGCGGATCCCGTCCGAGTAGTCGTTGGCGTAGTTCACCCCCACCTGGAACGCCACCGCGACGAGCAGCGCCAGCACCGACTGCCACCACACGAATCCGTCGATCGCCACCGCCGCACCGGCGCCGACGAGCACCGGTGAGACGGAGTTGGGCAACGTGCGGACGCGTGCGCCCGCCATCCACTGTGCGACTGTCGCCATGCGGACAGTGTCGCAATTCAGCAGGCTGTGGCGCCGGTGACCCCAGTTACGTACGCCTTCGCCACGTACTTGCCGGTGGCGACGCGGTACCAGACGTTCGACGTGCCCTGGCTGCCGGACACGGACTCCCCAGTCTGCTGGCAGACGACCCTGACCTGCGCGTAGTTCGCCGCGAGGCCGACGATCGACGAGCCGGTGTTGGTGCCGGACCGGACGTTGAGCGGATCCCCAGCGGTCCGCACGAAGCCGTTCGGGCCGGATCCGGTCCACAGGTAGGTCACGGTGACCCAGGAGTTGTCGGACAGGTCGACGCCGTCCCAGAAGGTGCCGTCGGCCAGGTCGATGCCCGCGGGGTTGCCGACCGTGCGCCCGAACTCGTCCTTCCCGCCGTTGTAGCCGTCCTGGTAGGCGGCCTGGGCCTCGGGTTTGCCGCGCGGCAGGTCGGTCCAGCGCTGCCGGGTGGCGTTCCAGTAGTCGTCCGTGGTGTTCCACGGGCCGACGTCCCAGACCGGCGCCCACTCGCAGCGACCGGCCGACGAGCACACCTGCACGGTGTACGTCCCCGTGCCCTTGCTGGACAGGCCCCGGCGCGACGGCAGCGCTACGAAGTGGTCGCGGGACGTGATGACGTGCCCGTTCGCCGTTGTCCCGCCGACGAGGCCCTCGCGCGTTGCGTAGACCCGGTACGCCACGCCCGCAGCCTGGATCTCGGCGGTCGGCCGGGCGTTGGTCTGCGACAGCGTCAGGTCGACGCCCCGCACGGCAGGACTGTCACTGCCGTCGGGTGTAGTCAGCACTAGGCGTGCTTGGACGACCGATGTGGACACCGGCAGCACGGCAGGCGACGACGGCGTGACCTCCGTCCACTCGGTCCAGGTGCCGTCCGGCTGCGCGCCGCGGACGTCCACGGCCAGCTCGGAGTTACGCGGCACCGATGCGGATACCTTGGCGGACACCGTGTTCACGGGTTCCTTCAAGGTGAACGGCGCGTAGGACGCGATCCCGGTGCGCACCGGCGTCAACGTCCGCGCCGCGCTCTGGCCGAGGGTCAACGTGCCGCTGGTGACGGTGACGTTGCTGCTTTCCTGGTCGTACGAGCCCACCGGGATGCTGAGGGTGAGCGTGCCACTGGCGGAAGCCGGCACCGCGAAGCCAACCAATGCGACCGGTAAGACCGCGGCCGCGAGCCATTTTCTCATGGGGCAGAGCCAAACGGAGTCGATGGTTAACTGTCAACCAAGAAGGACTGAATGGCGTAAGAAGTGAACAGTCATCCGGTCAGATACCTACGCACAGCAATACGGTCGACCTTTCCGGGCCCGGTCAACGGCAGTTCGTCGATCACCCGCAACACTTTCGGCACAGCGGGCGCACCCAGTGAGTCACGGACAGCCTCGCGCAGACCGTCCACATCGGCATCCGCGCAGACCACCGCGGCCGCGACGATCTGGCCCCACTCGGGGTCGTCCAACGCGACCACGCAGGCCGCGTCGACGTGCTGCTCCAGCAACCGTTGCACGGCGGCGGCGGGCACCTTGACCCCACCGGTGTTGATCACGTCGTCGGCGCGGCCGAGGATCTCCAGCCGCCCGTCCACGAACCGGCCCAGGTCCGACGTGACGAACCAGCCGTCCACGAAGGACGCCGCGGTCAGGTCCGGCCGCCCGCGGTAGCCACGGGCGAGCACCGGCCCGGAGATCGCCACCAGCGAGTCGACCAGCCGCACATTCACCCCATCGAGCGGTACGCCGTCGTACACGCACCCGCTGGCGGTCTCGCTCATCCCGTACGCCGACACGATCGGCAGACCCGCGGCCGCCGCACGCAGTTCGGGGCTCAGGGGCGCACCGCCGAGCACGATCCCGTCCAGCGCGGCCAACGCCTCGCGGGCGGGGCCTTCGACCAGCCGGGCGAGCTGGGTCGGCACGAGAGCCGTGTAATGCCTGCCCGGCAACGAAAGCAGCTCTTGGCAGCGAGACGTGAAGGCCTCCGCGCGGAACCCGTCGCCGAGGTCCATCACGACCGGATCGAGCCCAGCGACCAAGGACCGTACGAGAACCTGGATCCCACCGATGAACCGCGCGGGAGTGGCCAGCAGCCAGCGCCCAGGACCACCCAATCGTGTGTGCGTCGCCATCGCGGAAGCCCGGAGAGCCGAAGCGGCCAGGAGGACCTCTTTCGGCTCCCCGGTCGACCCCGAAGTCCGGACCAGGACCGCGGTCGAGTCGTCCGGGGAGTCCTCGCCCGGCGCGAGAACGCCTGCCGGGCCAGAGAAATCCCCTGGCAGCACAGCGGGTCCGGTGCCGTCCAGCGCTGCTGGCAGGTGCTCCAGCAGCGCTTCCGGCCTGACCCCACGAACTTCACGCATCAGTAGTAGTACGGGAACGGTGACCAGTCGGGGGAACGCTTCTCCAGGAACGCGTCCCGGCCCTCGACGGCCTCGTCGGTCATGTACGCGAGCCTGGTCGTCTCCCCGGCGAACAGCTGCTGGCCCACCAGGCCGTCGTCGATCAGGTTGAACGCGTACTTGAGCATCCGCTGCGCGGTCGGCGACTTGCCGTTGATCTCCCGCGCCCACTCCAGCGCCGTCGACTCCAGCTCGGCGTGCGGGACGACGGCGTTGACCGCGCCCATCTTGTGCATCTCGTCCGCGGTGTAGCTGCGGCCGAGGAAGAAGATCTCGCGGGCGAACTTCTGGCCGACCTGGCGAGCCAGGTACGCCGAGCCGTAGCCGCCGTCGAAGCTGCCCACGTCGGCGTCGGTCTGCTTGAACCGGGCG
>CBIMJO010001223.1:0-3768 GCA_966244135.1 uncultured Actinocrispum sp.
GGTTCGCGGTCACGGCCGTAAACGCGACCGGCCAGCGCGAAGATCCCGGTGTCACCGTCATCATGGCCGGGATCGGCCTCGCCATCCTGGGGGTCGCGCTCATCGTGCTCGTACTGCGGATGCTGCTCGCCCAGGCAGTCGCACGCGACATCGAAGCGTCGCACATGCGGGCCGAGCTGGACGAGGTGATCTGATGCCGATCATCGTCGACATCGACGTGATGCTGGCCCGCCGGAAGATGGCCGTGGGCGAGCTCGCAGACCGCGTGGGGATCACGCCGGCCAACCTGGCGGTACTCAAGAACGGCCGCGCCAAGGCGGTGCGCTTCGCAACCCTCGCCGCGCTCTGTGCGGCGCTCAACTGCCAACCAGGCGACCTGCTGCGCTGGGAGGCCGAGGACACCGCCGACGAGATGCCCAGGCCGATAGGGGGTAGTGCAACGCTTCATTAGAGGCGACCGGTACTCCATGCCGCCCGCGGGACAACCACGAAGGCCAGCAGCCATGTGGCGGACCACTGACAGGACGACAACGGGTCGTCAGTACCGAATGTGTTGTTCCTGAACCACGTCGGACCGCCGTGCGTGCCGAAACGTGAGATACGCAAGCGAGCCCTGAAGTTCTTCGACCATTGGATCGCACTTCGCGACCACCGAAGGCTGTCTGCCGGGTCAGCGGTCGGACGCGGGTTCCGTTGCGGTGGCGGGGTAACGAAGTTGATGTGGTCGAGGCCGGCATAGATGTCCGGGCGGCCGCGGCGAAAACGCCGATCAGCAGGATCGCGGTGCAGGTCGCGCGCAGGATCGTCCTTTGTGGATCACGTGTCTCCTCGCCGAACAGCCGACCTGCTACCATTACCGTCCACTTCGGACTGAATCTGCCCAGCATGTGACGTCCATGGACGCAGCGTCTCAGCCAACCCTCGGGCCAAAGAGGCCAACTGGCAAGGTCGGGCCAGGCCTCCCTTCCGCGAGGTCTGGTAGCGGGATGCCCACACCTGCTTGCCAGATCCTGCTGCTGCGGCCGCCCCTATCAATCCCGACCCTGCCAACCGGCACGGGTCGCCATCCACGCCCAACCTTCGACGCAACCTCATCGCGGGGTCTGCGTCTTCCTCGGTGTCAGCAACTGGCCACGGAGTAGCCAGAAGGAACACCCCTTCATGAAACTGGGGCAGCCATGTACCGCAAACTCGCCGTCCAGGAGTCCATTACGGCGTCACGAAAAGTATGGGCCGTCGCAACGATATTGACCGGCGCGCTGATCGCCACATCGGGATGCACCAGTTCGTCCGATCGGACAGCGGCGCCCACATCGAACTCGTCCACCCAGCAGCAGACAAGCAGCGCCAATTCCACCAGCGCCGCCCCCTCCAGCGCACCGTCCACACCGGACACACCGAGTTCTGCCCAGGTTACGGCGAAGCCGGAGTTTCCACCCGCGGTTGCCCCGTCCGCCCTCAAGCACGGCAGCACCTATTGGGGTGTCTACGTCACGGTTGTGCGCACGGACGACAAGCTCCAGATCAAGCCGGATGATCAAAAGCGACTCGACGCAGCCGCGAAATCCCTGACCGATCTCGGATACAAACCGGACGCCGGAGCCTACGACATCGGCTGCGAACAGGGTATGCGCGAGCAACTTCGCCTTGACCCCCAGCGCAACTATGCTTCGGTCCGAATCTTCTTCGCCGGGCAGTCGCAGGCCCAGCAATTCGTCACGGCATATCAGCCGGGTGTCGTCGGCACCGCAAAGGTGACCCTCTACTGCATGGATTAGCCTGCCGAGGCTTTTGGGCGGCTCACCCACACAGCGATGACCACGGCACCGCTGCAGATGGACGGGAATCAGCCGCCCCGTCTGTAACCACGCTGTGACCAACCCCTACCCGCGTCGTACGTCTCGCATGTCGAGGGACAACTACAGACACAGGGGGATACCAGCAATGCGGGCTTGGATCGTTCTCGCGGCGGTGAGCGCGGGTGTACTGCTTTCGGCATGTTCCGCCCAGAACAGCGGCCCGGTCGTCGTGACCACCACCGTGACCGCGCCACCGCCTCCGCAACTGCCACTGCTGCCGTCGCGGATCCCGATGGGCGGCCCTGATGCCACCACGCAGATGTCCAAAGTGGACAAGCCCGTCGCCAAGTTCCCCAGCACCACCCAAGCCGTGTGGATCACGGGGTATGACGACGCGTCGAACATGCTCGAGTTCAAACTCATCCAGCGAGGGGCGGGTGGATCCGGCAACGACCACTACGCCCTGGCCCCGGAGGACACCAGCGAACACCGGTTGCCGTTCGCGGACAACCCGAAGGTGTTGAGCGCGTCGATCGTCTGCCGGTCTGAGGGGCCGACCGTCGGCGACGGCGGCCGCGGGACCAAACCGTGCACCAAGGACGAGATGCTGGCCAACGTGAAGCAAGGCCTTCTTCCCCTCGCGGAGATCAAAGTGGACGGCACCCAGCACATCACGGCCGTCACCGAGCTGTACTCACCTTGACCTGGGCGAGCCTCGGCTCCAGGTGAAGATTCGCGCCATACGGTGAGTCCAGGTGGATCCCAGCTACCCCAACTGGTCCCGACGGCGTGTCAGGTAAGCGGTTTCGGCGGTGTTGCCCGCCAGGTCAATGGCTTTGTCATAGGCCGCGCGTGATTCCTGACTGCGGCCCAGCCGGCGCAGCAGGTCGGCGCGGGTGGCGTGATAGGGGTGATAGCCGGACAACCTTGGCTCGAGGCGGTCGACGGCCGTCAGTGCGACCTCCGGTCCGTCGATCTCGGCGAGGGCGATGGACCGGTTGAGGATGACGATCGGCGAGGGGTCGAGGCGAACGAGTTGGTCATAGAGGGCAAGGACTTGCGACCAGTCGGTGTCACGGATGTCGCGGGCGGAGGTGTGCACGGCGTTGATCGCGGCGAGGATCTGGTAGCGGCCCGGAGCCACCCCGGCGGCGGCCGCGGCGAGACGTTCGCGCACCAGCCGGTGGCCCTCGGCGATCAGTTCCGTGTCCCAGGCGCCGCGGTCCTGCTCGTCGAGGGCGACCAGTTCACCGCCGGCCGAGACCCGTGCGGTGCGACGCGCCTCGATGAGGAGCATCAGCGCCAGCAGCCCGGCCACCTCACCGTCGTCCGGCAGGAGGGCACGGATCAGGCGAGTGAGCCGGATCGCCTCTGCGGTCAGGTCGTGGCGTACCGGATCGGTGTCCGGGCCGGTGGCCAGGTAACCCTCGTTGAATACCAGGAACAGGACGGCGAGCACGCCGGTGATGCGGGCCGGGAGGTCCTCGGCGGACGGCACGCGATAGGGGATGCGGGCCGCTTTGATCTTGGCCTTCGCGCGGGTGATCCGTTGCCCCATGGCGCTTTCGGCGACCAGGAAGGCGTGGGCGATCTCCGGAACGGTCAGGCCGCCGACCATGCGCAGCGTCAACGCCACGCGGGTGTCCATCGCCAGCGCCGGGTGACAGCAGGTGAAGATCAGCCGGAGCCGGTCGTCGTCGATGAAGCCGAGAGACTCGGGCGGGTCGTCGTCGTACACCATCTGAGCCTCCTTGTGCTTGTCGTCGCGCTTGTTCTCGCGCCGGATCCGGTCGATGGCCTTGCGGTGGGCGGTGGTGGTCAGCCAGGCGCCGGGGTTGGGCGGCAGACCGTCTGCCGGCCATCGCTCGACGGCGGTGGCGAACGCCTCGGCCGCCGCCTCCTCGGCGATGTCGAGGTCACCGAACCGGCGGGTCAGGGTGGCGACCACCCGGGCCCACTCCTCGTGGTG
>CBIMJO010001224.1:0-3766 GCA_966244135.1 uncultured Actinocrispum sp.
TCTTGACCAGGCATCCATGGCCAGGATCGGATCGTTCGGAACTCATTAGAAGAGGGCGTTCCCGATGATCATTCGACGAAGCTCGATCTGCGGCAAGAGTGGATGTTCGGCTGCCGCCGTCCCTCCGAGCTGGCAACAAGCTATCGTCATTCGCGATCGATGGGAGTTTGCGGAGTGGCACGTCTTCATGTCGGTTGCGCGATGTGGACCCACAAGGCGTGGCCCGGGCGGTTCCTGCCGCAGTCACTGCCGGCCAACGAGCGCCTGCGCGCCTATTCCGGCTGGTGCAATGCGGTCGAGGGCAACACCACGTTCTACGCGACACCTGCCCGGAACACCGTCGCGACTTGGGCGCAGCAGACCGATCCCGGCTTCCGGTTCATGGTCAAGCTGCCCAAGGTCGTCACGCACGAGCGCCGGTTGGTCGGTGTCGAGGCCGAGATGCGGGCGTTCCTGGATGCGATCGAACCCCTTGGCGAACGGACGGTCCTGTGGACCCAGTTGCCCGGCTCGTTCGGCCCTTCGGAGGTCGACGCCCTCGGCCGCTTCCTGCGCAGGCTCCCAGCCGACCGCCGACGCGCCGTGGAGGTGCGTCACCCCGGGTTCTTCACCGACGTCGGCTCGACCTCGCTGCTGGAAGGGACGCTTGCTGACGCCAACGCCGAATGGGTGCCCTTCGACACCACGGTCTTCTTCCAGAGCCCGCCGACCAGCGAGGCCGAACAGGATGCCTGGGCCAAGAAACCGCGGTTGCCGCGGCGGACACGGGCACTGACCGACCGGCCGATCGTCCGCTACCTGGGCCGGGACTCGGTCGAGGAGACGGTCGAGGGGTGGCGGCCCTGGACCGCGGTGGTCGCCGGCTGGCTGCGCGAGGGCCGGTCGCCGACGGTCTTCTTGCACACCCCTGACAACGCCGACGCGCCCGCGCTCGCCCGCCGATTCCACGAGGACGTGCGAACGCTCGTGCCCGGCCTCGACACACTGCCCGAGCCCGAGCCGGTTGAGCCCGCGACCCTGTTCTGACCGATGTCGCGATCGAGCGGGCATCGGCGTCCGGCAGCACGCGCGCGTCGCAAACCCAAACCTCGTTCCAGCACCGCCAGCACTGGTTCCAAACGCATGGCACGAGCACGCCCAACCCACACATGATCAGCTGCGGAAGAGCGTATTGGGTGACTCGTTCTCACCTCACAGCTGGTCGCACGCGGCCCGGGCCTGCTGGATGGACGAGCGCATCTCCTTGAGGTCCAGTTGCCTGATCGACATGAGGACGGCGTTCAACGAGTCGGCCAACGGTTTGTACTTGGTGTCTGTCTTGGCGATCGACGCGGCCACGTCGCTGATCGACCAGCGCTGCATGTATTCGAGGCTGATCTCTTCCGGGTTGGCCGGGACGTCCGGGGTGCGCTCAACGATTCCGCACACCGCCGCCGCGTCCGCGGCCGGGCCGGACGAGGGGCCCGAGCCGGTCAGCAGGATCAGCGCGATACCGCCGCCCCCGACGACCACGCCGATGATCAGACCGATCACCAGGATGGCCACACCGGGTCGTCTCTTCGGCACATACTGCGGGTGGGGCTGAGGTTCTGGTGGCGGAGGGGCGCCGGGAGTCACCATGTCCGCCAACCCTAGTGATCCCGCGGGCCTTGTCGCCCCGGAACTTTCCGTTTCGTGTGACCTGACTGTCCTTTTGGACCTCCAGGATGTCGAGCACCTTGCGCTGGTCGTGCGTAGGACTCGACGCACGACACGGCTCTCTTCGACAGAAGAGCGTGTTTTCAATGATCTGACCTGTGGGGAGTGCACGCGCTGTCCGTCGAAGGCAGGCGGGGGTGCACTGGTGGCCTGTTCCGGTGGTGGCTGCCGAAAGATCTCTGCTCGGCCGGCAGCGTGCCCGGCTGATGAGTGTGTCGAGTCTCGCGGTCACAACGCGTGGTATGCGGCGGCGACGAGATCGTAGCTGCGGCGATCGCCGGCGAGCCAGTCGCGTCGCAGGTTCGCGACGAACGCGATCGCGACCTGGTTGTCGATGTCACCGAGCCCGACCGAGCCGCCGGCACCTGGATGCCCGAAGGCCGTCGACCGCGCGGGTTCGGGCAGGATGAAGTTCTGGGAAGGCAGCATGTAGCCGAGGCCGAACGCGCTTTCCATCAGCAGCACCGAATCGGGGCCCCGCACGTGTTCGCGAACCGCGTCGCGGAGTGGTTCCAGTGGCAGGACGGCGCCGCCGACCAGATCGTTGTAGAAGCGCGCCAGCGCGTGCGCGGTGGTGACCAGACCGGATGCCGGCCAGCCGCCCGCCAGCACTTCCGGTGTGTTGTACGAACCGGTGGGGTTGGTGGACGCGCTCATCATCAGCGAACTGGGATCCCGATACGCCTTGGCCAGCCTGGCGACCGCGTCCGCGTCGATCGGGCCGGGATTGGTCCACATCCTTTCCCGCGCCGGCGGGGACTCGACCCGTGCGGCCCGCTCCACCACCGGCGGCGGCGCGCCGATCCACAACTGGTCGCCAAGGTGGCGCCGCACATACTCCCCGACCGTCAGCCCTGTGAGCCGGCGGACGAATTCGCCGACCAGCCACCCGAAGGTCAGCGCGTGGTAGCCGTGTTGGGCACCGGGTTCCCAGACCGGACGCTGCCTCGCCAGCAGTGCAGCCATCGCCGCCGGATCAGCGGCCTCCGCGACGGAGACAGCATGGTCGAAGGCCGGCAGCCCGGCGCGATGGGTCAACAGATCCGCCAGCGTCGTCGCTTCCTTGCCGGCGGCACCGTACTCCGGCCACCAGGTCGTCACCGGCTCCTGCCACCCCATTCCGATCTCGTGGGCCACTGCGAGCGCTGCCGTGGCAGTGACCGCCTTGGTGCACGAGAACGTCACAGCGGGCGTGTCCCGTTCCCAGCGGCGCCCTGTCCGGGTGTCCGCCACGCCACCCCAGAGGTCGACGACGGCACGGCCATTCACGAACACCGTCACGGCCGCCCCGGCGTTCTGGCCATCGGCGAAGCTTGCTTCGAAGACCTCGCGCACCGTTCGGAAGGCCGGATCGACCCAGCCGTCCACCATTCCATCCATGGCAAGAATTAGAACACGTTCTATTTTCGGGGTCAGTGGCAGGCCACACTCTCGGTCAGCGCAGTGAGCCGCTGGGTGTCGACGTTGCTCGCGGCGACCCGCTCGATCGTCGGGTGCGCCGCAAGCCGGGATGGCGCAGGGCGGCGAGCACTCCTCACTCCACCCCGAGGCCGGATCCGGGGTCACTCGCGAGGTCGACTCGGTCTCCTGTCATGGCGGGCGACGGCGGGTAGTCGTCGACGGTCATGGAGTTGTGGACACGTGCGCTCTTGGTGGTGAGGCGGAGAAGGGCGCGGCTGGGCCTCGCGGGCAGCGCGGAGATAAGGCGGGCGCCATGCGCCAATCCTTGTAGGCCCAGGCGGGATGTGGGGATCAGCGTCTTCGCCGCGCTGAGCGCGGACGCGCGGCTGCCGCGCACGTGCCTGGCCATCGCGCGCTCGTAGGCGGAGAAGGCGCGCGTGTGGTCGCCGCCTGCACGCGCCAGCTCCCCGGCGAGGACGTACGCGCCGACGATGCCCAGGGTGGTGCTGCCGCCGACAGCCGGGCCGGGGCAATAACCGGCGTCGCCGACGAGCGTCACCCTTCCGCGCGACCAGGTGTCCATGCGGAGCTGGGTGATCGAGTCGAAGTAGAACGCTGGGGTGCGGTCGAGCTCGTCCAGCCAGTGATCCACGTCGGGATGAAGGCC
>CBIMJO010001225.1:0-3765 GCA_966244135.1 uncultured Actinocrispum sp.
GCTGCTCTGCTGGCAGGCGGCCTGGATGATCGACAACGGTATGCGCGCGACCTTGCAGTCCTCGTACGCGAAGCGGTTTGCGGCCGACATCTGCATGGAGGTCACGACCGACGCGGTGCAGGTCTTCGGCGGCTACGGGTACATGAAGGAGTACCCGGTCGAGAAGCTGATGCGCGACGCGAAGCTCTTTCAGATCTACGAGGGCACGTCGCAGATCCAGCGGCTCGTGATCGCCCGCGAGTTGCTCATGCCGCGCGACTCCGTCTCGGATTCGCCTTCTGCGAAGGAATAGCTGGCCGCGACGCCTTCGGTGAACGTCGCACCGATCTGCTCGGTGAGCTGGTTGAGCACGAACCTGTGCCCACGTCCGATGAACTCGGCCGCCGTGGTCGCCTCCCGCGCGTTGCCCAGCCGCATCAGCAGGGTCGCGCTGTCCCGGCCGCCCAGCAGCTCGTGCAGTTCGCCGCGAAGGCGTTCCACCATCAGCACCAGCCGCACGCCGGCGCGATCGGCCTCGCGGGTCAGTTCCTCCAGGCTCTCGCGGCCGAGACCATCGGCGCCGGCCACCGCCACGATCTGCTGCCGCCCGCGCCGCTCACGCAGCGCGCGGACGACCCGGTGCAGGACCACCCGATCCAGAACGTCCTTACGGCGCCGGTGACCGCCGGCCGTGCTCACGACGGTGACCCCACGGTGCCACAGCCCGTCAGTGCCGGCCGTGGCGCCCTGATCATGTTCCACCCCGGCCAGCAGGTCGAGCACGCTGGTCAGGAACTGCAGCTCCAGGTGCACCCGCTCGGTGTGCCCGAACGCGTCGATCGCGCCGGTCAGCCGCGCCACATCGTCGTCGTCGAGCACCCCGTTCGCGTCGTGGTCGTACACCCGGCGCACGACCTGCAGACCCGCGGTGATCCGGCGGAACGTGAGCGGCTCACCCAGCCGGTCGATCACCGCGGCCAGCAGTTCCGCGTCCAGCGCCCGCACGTCGGCCGTTCCCGCCGGCTGACGCAGCGTATGCACCGCGTCGACGAGCAGCTCGGACAGCTCGTCCGGCAGGAGCCCGGCGAGCGGATGCCATCGTGACCAGTCCGTGGGCAGCTCCCAGTGGCGTACCGGATGGCCCTGGCGCGCGGCGAACTCCGCGAGCGCACCGGCCACCTGCTGCTCGGTGAGGTCGAGTACCAGGATGTCGGCTCCGCACCGCAGCTGCGAGCAGCCCAGCGTGACGAGCAGGCTCGCCCACCCGTCGCCGGTGCCGCCGAACACGTCGATCCGTTCGGCCCGCGACCACGACGTCAACGGGAACCACCGGGTCGCGGCAGCATGGCGCTGCCGCTCCTGCTCGTCGTGGGCGGCGACCCGCTCACGCCAGCTGGCCAAGTTGGCCAGGTAGGCCGCGTAGGCGGCATCGCGGTCCTCGCGGAACCGATCCAGCGCCGCACGCCTGCGCAGAGCGGGGATGATGCCTGCCAACGCGGCCAGCACAACCAGGAGCACCACGACCGCGATCACGGGGCCGAGCACGGCCGTCCCGTCAGAGACGATGCCACCGATCACCAACAGGATCGTGACCAGCGGCAGGCAGCCGAGAAGCTGCGCGGGCACCGGTTTCTGGCCCGGCCCCGGCTGCTTCCTGGCCTTCAGCTCCGGTTCCGGCGGCTCCACCCAGACGGGCTCGCGGTCGGCATCCGGGCTCGGCGCCGGCGCAGCGGGTGGGACGAACTCCCACCCCAGCCGTTCCCACGGCACGAACAGCCGGTCGGCAAGCTCATTGTCGGCCATCGCAACACATCCCCTCCGACGGTTCGGACGCGCTCCACTGTCGGACCGGTGCGTGCTGGTCGGCAGGGGCGTTGACCAGATGCGGACCAAGTTCGTACCAGTGCGCCGCTGAGCCGAAAGGCCGGAGCTTGGCCGCCGAAGTGGCCTGTGACGCCGTGTGCGCTCTCGGTAAGTTCAGGCCATGGCCCATCCGGAGGGGACCGAGTTCGCCAAACGCCTCGGCGCGGAGATCAGAGGCCGCCGTCTGGCCCGCGGGATGTCGTTGCGTGCGCTCGCGAAGCAGCTCGGCCTCAGCGGGCACGGCACGCTGGTCGACTACGAGCTGGGCCGCCGGATCCCGCCGGAGAACCTGGTCGAGGGATGCGAGCGGATCTTCGAGATATCCGACGGCGCACTGCGGAACCTGCGCGAGAAGGCGCTTGCCGAGCGCGCGAACGCCCAGGTCGAGCGGTTGCTGCGGACACCGGAGGAGACCGCGCCGGAACCAGCGCCCGAACCAGCGCCCGAACCGGTGGCGCACCGATGGACGGTCCGGCGCCGGATGGCAGTCGCCGGTACGGCCGCCGTTCTGATCGCAGCCGGAGTCGGGGTGTGGCAATGGCGAGGATCGAGCACGCCGTCGCAGCCGGCGGCCTCGTCCCAGTCTCCACCGCGGCCCGTCCGGTTCGGCTTCGAGGACGGCGTCCAGCGGTGGAGCCCATTGTGGGGCGCCAAACGACTCGACGCCGTACCCACCCAGGTCGCTGCATACGAGGGAAAACAATCCCTGCAGCTCGTCTCGACCGGGCTGAGCAACGAGAACAAGGACAAGGCGATCGGCGTCACCCATGGGCTCGCCACCTTGACGCCCGGCATGAAGGTGAGCCTCTATCTGCGCGTGCCGACCCCGCAAAAGGCGAGCGTCCGGTTCCTTACCTACGACTCGCAGTCCACCCCTCACTGGGCACCGGAAACGCCGATCGGCGAGGAAGCCGCGCTTCCCGAAGACGGCGGCTGGAAGCGCTACGAGTGGACGGTGCCGAACGTGGACGTCGTGCACGCGATCGGTATGGAGATCTACCAGTGGACCGAAGCGCCGGTGACCGTCTACCTGGACGCGGTCACCTGGTGACCACCACATGGCCTCCACTTCCCGGCCCGCTGATGCCATCGCCCAGCGCCTGCGGTGCCTGCCAGACTACGCTGCATTTACAAATGATGAATTGAATGGGCCGTTCGTTTGACGTGCAGCGATGAATTTTCGAGCGGTACAGGCTGGGATCTGTTCCGCCCATCTGCTTTCGTCTCTATGCTTGAGAGCTTGGCTCATGGGTCGTACCGCGCAAAGGGCGGGGTGAGGCATGAAAGAGCGGCCGGCAACGCTTGAGATCGCGGAGGCCACTTCGCAGCTTCTACACCGTCACGGCAGCCAGTAATGACCACCGTGGACGGCGCACGCAGCGCCCTGGTCATCGCCACTGACGAGTACACCGATCCGGGGTTGCGGCAGCTGCGCGCCCCGGCCAGCGACGCCCGGGCGCTCGCTGCTGTGTTGCGGGACCCGGCAATCGGCGATTTCGAGGTCCGCACGCTGCTCAATGAGCCCGCCCACGAAGTGAACCTGGCCGTGGAGGAGTTCTTCGCCGACCGGCGGCCCGACGATCTGCTGCTGGTGCATTTCTCCTGCCACGGGATCAAAGACGAGGACGGCGAGCTGTATTTCGCGGCCGAGAACACTCGGCTGCGCCGGCTGGGCGCGACCGCGGTCGCGGCTGACTTCGTCAACCGGCGGATGGGCAGAAGCCGTTCCCGGCGGATCGTGCTGCTGCTGGATTGCTGTTACGCGGGCGCCTTCGAGCGCGGTATGACCGCCAGGGCTGGTGCGGGCGTGGGGATCGAAGCCCAGTTCGGCGGTCGCGGCCGCGCTGTGATCACCGCGTCCAGCGCGATGGAATACGCCTTTGAGGGCGACGAGCTGACCGACACCCAGGAACTCCAGCCCTC
>CBIMJO010001226.1:0-3759 GCA_966244135.1 uncultured Actinocrispum sp.
TTCGGCAACACCGACGACGGCACGTCGTTCTCGGGTGGCCAGGGCGGGCAGGCCCAGCTTGGCGCGAACAAGTCGCTTTCTGGCACGGCGTTGTACGTGGGCCGCGCTTGCGTCGGAGATCCCGCGGTGCCTGCGCCACCGGCGACCGGTGGCCCGTACATCGCGGTTGTCCAACGTGGACAGTGCGCGTTCAACGAGAAACAGGCCAATGTAGAGGCGGTTGCCGGCAACGGCGGCTACGCGGGCACAGTGGTGTTCAACCGTGAGGGCGATGGCGGCTGCGGTTCTTTCGGGATGACCGTGACCGCGACGAAGCCGATCGTCTCCATCGACCGCAAGACCGGCTACTCGTTGTTCGACACGGAGAACCAGTTCGATCCGGCGGCGTGCGCCGCAGGGCCGGCAGACGGCTCCGCCCCTGTGCCCTTCGCGATTGGGGCAGTGGGTGACCGCGTCACCGTGACCGCGAAGTTCGACGGATGGGGTTACGTGCACTTGTTCGCCAACAGCAACGGGAAGTTGCGCGAGCTGGACACCTGGGCGATCCCGGAGGCGATGGACGCGGGTCACGCCGAGGGCTTCGGAGCCTTGTCCGTGCACGAGGTGGCGACCTCGCGCAAGGACTCCGATCTGGCCTACTTCGCCTACTACGCAGGCGGGTTCCGCGTTACGAAGATCAAGAACAACAAACTGACCGAGGTCGGCCACTTCATCGACGAAGGCGGCAACGACTTCTGGGGCGTGCAGGTCTTCGAGCGCGACGGAGTGGAGTACGTCGCCGCGAGTGATCGCGACTACGGTCTCTACATCTTCCGCTTCACCGGCCACTGACGCCTGAGGGGCGGCGCGGGCCGCAACAGTGTCCGCGCCGCCACACCAGATGCATCTCGACGGTATCAATACATCGCGTCTTGCCTCAAACAAAGTGTCTCGATAAAACTTGCGGTCATCCAGCAGCCATCCCAGCACGCTCACCGCGAGCCGAACGACCTCTACACCACCCCACCGCCATGGGACATCGGCCGTCCCCAACCGGCATTCCTCGCCCTCGCCGAAGCGGGCGCCATCCGCGGCCGGGTATTGGACGTCGGCTGCGGGACCGGCGAGCACGCGCTCATGAGCGCCGGCCTCGGCATCGACCTCGCGACGAACGCTGGTTCATGTCGAGCGGGATGCCGTTGATGCCCCAGTCGTAGTTCATCATGCCGCCGGTGAGGTCCGACGTGTGCGTGACGTCCGGCGCCTTCGCGGATAGCTCCACGTCGGCAGTCGAGGTCAGCCGGTCGTAGCCGACGCGATCCCGGTCGAGTTCGGTGGGCCGGATCGTGGCCGGTGGTGGGGTTCCGTTTTCCGGTGCGGATGAGGGCGAGGGCGGTGGCGTCCTTGCCTTCGGCCAGGGCGACGAGTGGGAACACGCCGTCGCCGGGGGTGGTGACGACGTAGCAGGCTCGCGCCGCCCATGCCCGGCATCGAACCCATCATGCCGCCCATGGATCCCATGCCTTTCCGGAGCGTGGCCAGCACGTCCTCGGGGGTCTGTCCGGTGAACGTAGAGACCGCGATCGAGTTGGGTTCCGGAGTGCGGGTGGAACCAGTAGGTGCCGGGGTTCTCAGTGGCGAACTGGTACGTGAACGTGGAGCCGGGGGCGATGGCGGTCTGGGTGGGGTTGGGGGCGTCCATGTCGTTGCGCAGGGCGAGCCCGTGCCAGTGGATGGTGGTGTCGGCCGGGAGCCGGTTGGTCAGTCCGCGCGGACGGTGCCGCCCGCGCGGACGCGGATTTCCTTACCGGGCAGGGTGCCGTCGTAGGTCCAGGTGGTGACCTGGGGGTCCGCCGAGGTCGACCGGTCCGGACTGGGCGGTCAGCCGGATGATGCGGATCTGGCCGGTCGCGTGCCGTCGGGCTTCCGCCTCGGCCACCCGGGGGTCAGTGTCAGTGGGCACATCGTGTCACCGCTTCGAGGTGCTCGGTGCCGGTTTCCACCTGGGGTTCGATTGCGGGTGGTTCGGCTGTTGGGAGTGGGTCGACGTGGTGGTGGCGCAGGCGGTTGGCGTTGCCTACGACCGACAGGGAGGACAGCGCCATCGCCGCAGCGGCGATCATCGGCGAGAGCCGCAGCCCGAGCAGCGGGTAGAGCACACCGGCCGCGATCGGGATGCCGATGGCGTTGTAGATCAACGCGAAGAACAGGTTCTGCCGGATGTTGCGCATCGTGGCTCGCGACAGCCGGATCGCGGTGACCACACCGGCCAGCGATCCGGAGATGAGCGTGATGTCGGCGGCCTCGATGGCCACGTCGGTCCCGGTGCCGATGGCCAGTCCGACGTCGGCTTGGGCCAGCGCGGGCGCGTCGTTGATGCCGTCGCCCACCATGCCGACCCGGCGGCCTTCGGCTTGCAGGCGGCGGATCTCACCGGCCTTGTGTTCGGGCAGGACTTCGGCGAGCACACGGGACACGCCGACCTGCCGGGCGATGGCCGCGGCGGTGCGGGCGTTGTCGCCGGTGAGCATGACGACATCGAGGCCCAGCCTGCGCAGGGCGGCGATCGCGGCGACGGAGTCGTCCTTGACCGTGTCGGCGACCGCGAGCACACCCGCGGGTTCGCCGTCGATCGCCGCCAGGATCGGGGTTTTCCCCTCGGCGGACAGCCGGTCGGTGATCGGGACGAGTTCGCCGGTGTCGATGCCGGCTTCGGTCAGCAGCGTGGCCGTGCCGACCACGACGGTGCGCCCGACGACCGTGGCGCGCACCCCTTTGCCGGTGATCGATGTGAAGTCACCAGCGGCGGGAACTGTGTGGCCGCGGTCGCGCGCACCAGCCACGATCGCGGTCGCCAGCGGATGCTCGCTGTCGGACTCGGCGGCGGCGACCAGCGTCAGCAACTCGTCCTCGCCGAACCTGCCGACCGCGTGGATGTCGGTGAGGGCCGGCTTGCCCGCGGTGATGGTGCCGGTCTTGTCCAGCACGATCGTGTCCAGCTTGTGCGCAGTTTCCAGGGCCTCGGCCGAGCGGATCAGGATTCCCGCGCGGGCCCCCTTCCCGGTACCGACCATGATCGACAGTGGGGTGGCCAGGCCGAGCGCGCACGGGCAGGCGATGATCAGCACCGCGACCGCGGACACCAGCGCCTGCGTCACCGCGGGATCCGGGCCGGCCAGGAACCAGATGGCGAAGGTGGCGAGGGCGATCGCGATGACGACAGGCACGAAGTAGGCCGAGGCGGCGTCGGCGAGCCGCTGGATGGGTGCCTTGGAGGCTTGGGCCGCCTGGACCATCTTGATGATCTGCGCGAGCATGGTGTCCGCGCCGACCTTGGCGGCGCGTACCCGTAGTGAGCCGGTGGTGTTGACGGTGGCGCCGATGACCGTGTCTCCGGCGTGCTTGGTCACCGGCATCGGTTCCCCGGTTACCATCGATTCGTCCACAGCGGACTGTCCGGACAGGACGGTGGCGTCGACGGGGATCTTCTCGCCGGGCCGGATGAGGATCTCGTCCCCGACCACCACCTGGTCGATCGGGACCTCGGCCTCCGCGCCGTCGCGCAGCACGCGAGCGGTGCGCGGCTGCAGGCCGAGCAGGGCGCGGATAGCTTCGCCGGTGCCCGCCTTGGCGCGGGCCTCCAGCAGCCGGCCGAGCATGATCAGGGTGAGGATCACACCGACGGCTTCGAAGTACACCTCCCGCACCTCGGCCGGCAGCAGCTGTGGGGCGAGGGTGACGAGCAGGGTGTCCACGTCGAAGGGGGAGAGCCCGAAGCGC
>CBIMJO010001227.1:0-3758 GCA_966244135.1 uncultured Actinocrispum sp.
CACCGCCGCGGCGACCACCCCCGCAATCGCGCCGCGATTGCGGATTCCCCGAAAAAACCGCATTACAACGCCCCCTCGCATTACCCGCGCGACAGCCGGGCGGGAACACTGTCACGAAACCTTTGCGGAGCAACAGAAACCCTCTGTCGGGTCCGCTCGACCACGGAACGCGCGCCAGTATACGAGTGCAGACCGGCCCGGGACGCCAGGTGGCTCGTATGTCGACGAACTTGCCTCCCGCGCCGGCTCAGGGTCGCGTCCCACCGTCCACATGCGACAGTTGCGCCGATGAGCCCGCCGAACGGCTCATCGCGTTGTGCGACTTAGAAGAAGCCGGTGGCCTGCTGTTTCGCGGGCAGGACGCCGCTGGTCAGGTACCGATCGGCGATGCCGGACACGCGGACATTGTCGCCGTACAGCCCGTGCGATCCGCCATCTTCAACAGACACAAGGTGATCGCGCAGCCTGGCCACCATCGCGGGGCCACCGGCGTACGCGGTCCGCGCGTCGCGACCTTGGCGACGCCGTCGAAGTACGGGAACCGTTCAGCCAGGGCTTTTACCGCGGGCACCGGGGTGTCAGTTGATGCACCACTTTCCGTCGGCCTGCTTCAGGTTGATTTTCTGGTCAACGGACTTCTTGTCCTCGTCGCGGACCATCGTGACCGCGGCAACCGCGGTGTCGCCCGACTCAGTGACATCGTTGAGGGTAACCGTGAGTTTGGTGCCTTCCAGGCCGCGCATCGACCGGAGGAATTTCGAGTCCGGCTTGCAGACCAGCTTCTGCGCCTCCTCCATGGCGTGGTTCTGGATCACGTCGACCGCCTTCTGGCCGAGCGCCTTCGCACTGCCGGTGCTGTCGCCACCAGAGCCACTACCGGAACCGCTATTGCCAGAGCCACCGGGCGGGGTCGTCTGGCCGCTCGACGACTTGTCCCCGCCTCTGAGCATGAGCACCAGCACCAGCGCCACAACCGCGGCCACAATGACCACGATGAGTCCGATGATCAGGCCGGTATTGCTTTTCCGCGGCGGGTACGGCGGCGGATAGCCCGGCTGGTTCGGGTACTGGTATGACATTCGGTCAAGCGCTCCTGCCCAGACGACCACAGATTCAATCGCACGTTATCAACAGGCAGTTTCACAGCCTTTTCGTCTGACTTACACGACTGCCTTTTCCTGCCATCGCCGACCTGCTACTTGGCCGCGTTCTCCAGCTCCACCATGGCGGCGGCCGCGCGGAAGTGCTTGTTGCCGCCCAGATCACGGACCGACTTGATGTTGAACGCCTGCTTCAGCAGCTCGCCGTCGCTGACACCGGCGAGGGCCGCGACCGGCGCGTCGAGCACCTCGGACAAGGAGAGCTCCTCGTACTTCTTGTCCAGGACCTTGGCTGAGACTGCCATCGGTTCAGCACTCCTTCGTCGTAGGTCACTCCCCTCGATCCTCAACGACCCCCGGCGAACCCGCAGAGCCGCACGACACCGGCAACCCATTCGAGTGACTTCTACCATCGGTTGCCGGCGATGCCGAACCGCTTCGTGGGGCGCGCGAGCGAACTGGCCGAACCGGAGGACCGGCTCCTGGACACCGATGGGGAACCTCGGATCGCGGTCATCGGTGGTCCCGGCGGCATCGGCAAGACGTGGCTGACCGTGCACTGGGCACGGGAACACGCGGCCCGGTTTCCGGACGGTCAGCTGTTCGTGGATCTCCGCGGGTTCAGTCCGGACAGTGCTCCCATGCCGCCAGACGTCGCGTTGCGCGGTTTCCTCCGCGCTCTAGGGGTTCCGTCGTCCCACATCCCGGCCGATCCACACGCGCGGGCGGCGTTGTTCCACAGCCTCACCGCGGACCGGCAGGTCCTCGTGATTCTGGACAACGCAGGAGATTGTTGCGCAGCCTCGTCGACGTGTCGCTGGTCGGCCGGACATCCGCTGGACGGTACGAGATGCACGACCTGCTCCGCCAGCTCGAGCTGTACCACCAAGCCCTTGCCCTGCACCGGGAACTCGACGACACCTACTTCACTGCCCTGACCCTCGAACACCTCGCCCACAGTCACAACGCACTCGGCGAACGCGAACACGCCATTGCGGCATGGCAAGAAGCGTTGCGGCTGTATCTCTCGCAAACTGCACCGAGGACGCGGCACGCGCCCAACACCAGCTCGACGAACTCGGCTCATGATCAACCCGGCTGGTCGGCGACGATCGCCCGCAGTGTCATCTCGGCCAGTTTTTCTTCCATGCCAACGGGGTCTGGGGCGATCTCGAGCCGGAACGTGCGTGCGGACAGCAACGACACCATCCACCAGGCCCCGGTCGCCGGATCGAGATCCGCGCGGACATCGCCCGCTCGCTGCCCGTAGGCGAGCAGGTTCGTCAGGGCGTCCACGATCGCGCTGATCGTGTTGCGCGCGGCGTCGCCGACCTCGGGATCCGCGACGAGACCCGCGGCATCGGCGAACAGCGCGCCCAACGACCCTTGTGCGTGGAACTGGGCCACATGGGTGGGCGACAACGCGGCCGTCAGCAGCTCGGACACCGATCCCCCGTGCTGCTCGACGGCGTTGAGAAAGGCGCTCGCCGCGCCCGTCATGTGGTCGAGAACTGCTGTGTACAGGGCGGCTTTGGTGCCGAAGTTCTGGAAGATCACCGGCGTGGTGATGCCCAGCCGGGTCGCGATGTCCGCCGCCTTGCCGCGCTGGTAGCCGTGCTCGGCGAACACCTCGATCGCCGCGCCCAGGATCGCCTCCCGGCGTTGCTCCGCGGTCAGCCTGCGCGTCTTCGGCTTGGTCACCGGCTCATCCTAGGGCCTTGCCAAACAACTTACCCATGGATAAGTTAGTCGTACTTAGTCACGAGTAAGTTAGGGAGTGGTCGTGAAGTTAGGTCATTTGCTGCACGGCGAGCCGCAGGCCGGCACCCGCGGCGCCACCATCGGCCCGGCCCGGGCCTACGAGGCGTTCAGCACGCTCTTCTTCGCCGGCCGCCGCCGGCACGTCAACACCCGCCTGATCGCATTGGCGGGCATCAAACCCGGTGACCGGGTCCTCGACGTGGCCTGCGGGCCGGGGTACCTGACCCGGCTCATCGCGGACACGGTGGGATCAACCGGTGCCGCGGCGGGAGTCGACGCCTCCCCCAGCGTGATCAGCTACGCGCAGCGCACCACCCGGCAGAGCAACTGCTCGTTCCAGACCGGTGTCGCGGAGAAACTCGACGCGCCGGACGGCTCGTTCGACGTCGTGGTGACCTGTCTGGCCATCCACCACCTGCCGGAGGACGTCCGGGCGCAGGCGGTCCGGGAGATGTTCCGGGTGCTGCGGCCGGGCGGGCAGGTGATGATCGCCGACTTCCGGCCACCGACCAGCAAACTGGGCCAGCACCTGATCGGCTCCATCGCCGGTCCCGCCATGCGGCACAACCCGGTCCACATGCTGCGGCCACTTGCCGAAGGAGCCGGTTTCGAGCGGATCACCGAGGGCGATATCGGCCGGATCCTGCACTACGTCCACGGCACCCGTCCGTGAGGGCACACCTCGCGCTGCGGATCGCGACGCTGCTGCTGGTCGTCGCCGGGCTCGCCATCCACCTGATCATCGGCACCATGATCGGTCTCGGCCTGGCCGCACTCGGCCTGCTGGCCCATGTCGTGGCCGCTGTGGTCGCCCGCCGCTGGTGGCGTCGTCAGGCCGGTTCACGGCCAAGCAGGCTCGCCCGGCGGTAGAACACGTAGAGCCCGTCGAAGACCGGG
>CBIMJO010001228.1:0-3756 GCA_966244135.1 uncultured Actinocrispum sp.
ATCCGCCGATAACACGGCAAACCTATCCGGCCACAGCACTAGCCTGGATGCCTGTCCACTAGAGACGGCCGGCGCACTGGCAACACCTGGTTATTGCAGGTAGATGGCTGTTGCGCCGTTGTCGCGTACCGGGTTCGCGCCGTACCGTTCGGCAGGGGTGGACGGGACGGACGAAGAGGTGAACCGGTGAGTGCCGAGCACGGACACGGGCATGGCCACGGGCACGGTCATGGGCACCGGGCCACTGGATGGGCGCGGGTGTGGGCGGCGGTTCGTCATGCTGTGACGCCGCACAGTCACGACACAGCCGACGTTGTGGACAGCGCGCTGGAGGCCAGCCGCCGCGGGATGCGGGCCTTGTGGATCTCCTTCGCCGCCTTGATGATCACCGCGATCGGACAGGCGGTGCTGGTCGCCTTCACCGGTTCGGTGGCGCTACTCGGGGACACGCTGCACAATTTCGCCGACGCGCTGACCGCGGTCCCGCTCGGGATCGCGTTCGTGCTGGGACGGCGGGCCGCGACGCGCCGGTTCACCTACGGCCTGGGCCGCGCCGAGGACCTCGCGGGCCTGGTCATCCTGGCGGTCATCGCGACCTCCGCGGGCCTGGCCGGGTGGGAGGCGGTGAAGCGGCTGATCGAGCCGCAGGACATGCGCAACATCGGCTGGGTCGCCGCAGCCGGGGTGATCGGGTTCCTGGGCAACGAGATCGTGGCCCGGTACCGGATCAACGTCGGCCGCCAGATCGGCTCGGCCGCCCTGGTCGCGGACGGACTGCACGCCCGGACCGACGGCTTTACCAGCCTCGCGGTGCTGGTATCGGCCGGTGGCGCGGCGATCGGCTGGCGCTGGGCCGACCCGGTGGTGGGTCTGCTGATCACCGTGGCCATCCTCTCGGTGCTGTGGGGCGCGGCCAAGGAGGTGTTCTCCCGGCTGCTGGACGCGGTCGACCCGGACCTCGTCGACCAGGCCGAGCGGACCCTGGCGGGCACACCTGAAGTGCTTGCGGTGGACCAGGTCCGGATGCGCTGGGTGGGGCACGCCCTGCACGCCGAGGCCGACCTGGAGGTCGATCCGGACCTGAGCCTCAGCGATGCCCACCGCATCGCGCACGAGGCCGAACACCGGCTGCTGCACGCATTGCCGCGGCTGAGCCGGGCGGTCCTGCATGCCCACCCCGCCGGTCCGCACGGTGACGACGAGCACGAACTGGTCGCCCACCACCACCGCGAAGGCTGATCCTGCTCACAAAGTGGACTCAACCGCGAGCGGATGTGGTTCTCCTGTGAGGGCGGCGAGGGCCCTGGCAAGCTTCCTCGATGCCGGCTCGGATGTAGGCCGTGGTCGCGTTTCTGTCGTTCTGGGTGAGAACCTCGTCTACGACAGCTTGTCTGTACAGACATCGCGGCGCGGAGATGGTGTGTTCGGCGAGCAGCAGGTAGTCGCTGGTATCGATATCGAGGGCCCGGACGATGTGGCGGTCCGACATTCGCCCGGATGCATCCACACGGCCGAGGCCGTACAGCATGTACGGCTCGCGCAGCACTCGACAAAGCTGAGTCAAGGGCAGCGGCCGAAGCGGCGCACGTCTGCGCAAGCGGCGCAGCCTGTCGCTGGTGGCGTCGTCAGGAAGGTTCGCGGCCGAGCAGGCTGGCGCGGCGGTAGAACTCGTAGAGCCCGTCGAAGACCGGGCCGGTGTGGTGCAGCGTCTGTTCATCCGTGCACACCATGGACAAGCCGCGCAGCACCACGTCCAGGCCGGGTGCTTCCGGGGCGTCGTAGCGTTCGTCGTCGATGTCGGCTTCGTGGACGATTTGGGCGATTCGCCAGAGGACCGGGTCGTTGAGGTCGTAGCGGCGAAGGATGGTTTCGAAGCTGCAGTCGCCGCCGTGGTGGGACAGCTCGACGCCGCGCATGTCGAACGGGGTGGTGTCGTCGGGGACGTCGGCTGGGTCGGTGACGAACACGAACTCGGCGTCCGGGTCGATGTGGCGGCGGATCAGCCAGGCGCAGGCGGCTCGGTCGATGTGGATGCTGGCGCGGGTGGCCCACTTCACGAGGGCTGCTCCTTCTGGTTCACGAGCGGGCTGGTCAATGCGTCCACGGCGGCCGTGGCCTGGTCGCGTTCGTGGGGCGGGAAGTAGTCGCGGCGATAGATGCGGCGCAGCTCGGCGCGTAGCCGGCGGGCGAGCGACATCCGCGCCGCCTCGCCGAGCCCGGTTCCTGCCCGGGCTTCGGTCGTGACCTTTGCGTACTCTTCGGCGCGCGCCGCGGCCATAGTCCTGGCCAGCTCCTTCTCAGTCGCCACGGCGCCGGGTTCGGCGATCCAGATGGCGGCGGTCCCGCCCGCTTCCAGGACCTCCTCGGCGATCCACTCCAGGTGCTCGCGGGTGCGCGCGTCGTACGGCAACGCCACCAGCCCATCGGACATCAGGGCGACCCCCAGGCGCTTGAGTTTGCGCCACACCGTGATTCGGGGTGTCGACGGCTCACGGGGGAGCCGGTAGGTCAACAGCACCCAGCGACCCACCTGCGTCATACCGGCCTCCCGTGCCATACCGGAACATCACACCTCAACTGTAACCTCGGTTACATCGATGTCGACCCGGAAGGTCTTCGATGAGGTACCGCTGGTTGGCGATGGTATGTCTGGTCGCGCTCGCCGGATGCGACCACCCCACGCCGCAGGCACTCTCGTTGCACGCGGCCGGTGAGGTGACCTTGCCAGGCGACGGTTCGCGGTTCGACTACGCCAGTCTGGACGTCGACCGTGGCTTGTTGTTCGTCGCGCACTTGGGCGCCGGCGAGGTCATCGAGGTCGATATCAGGGCCCACAAGGTGGTGCGCACGATCGGTGGCCTGCCTCAGGTGCACGGCGTGCTGGTCGTTCCCGCCCTGCACCGGGTATTTGCGACGGCTACCGGCGAGAACAAGGTGGTCGGGCTGGACGAGGACACCGGCCAGGTGATCATCCAGTCGCCGACCGGCCAGTATCCCGACGGACTGGCCTACGACTCCCGTCGCGGTGCGATCTGGACGACCGACGAGAGCGGCGGCTCGGAGACCGTCATCGACGCCATGACCGGCCAGGTCCGTGGCACGGTGGCGCTCGGTGGTGAGGTGGGCAACGTCGCCTACGACATGGCAAGTGACCGGATCCTGGTGGATGTGCAGGGGCGCAACGAACTCGCGGTCATCGATCCCGGCAGCCTCGCGATCGTCAAGCGGGTGCCGTTGCCAGGCTGTCAGCACGATCATGGCCTGGCGCTGGCCATGGACCTTGCGTTTGTCGCGTGTGATGGCAACGCCACCCTGCTGACCTTGGACCTCACCGCATGGCAGGTGACCGGTTCCAATCAAGTCGGTGAGGATCCTGATGTCCTTGCCTACGACCGCGAGGCGTTTCGGCTGTATGTCGCTGCCGAGAGCGGCACCGTGACCGTGCTGGAACTGCGCGACCGGCGGCTGACCGTGGTGAGTTCAGGGCATTTGGCCGATGGGGCGCACGTGGTGGCGGTCGATCCCGCCACCCATCACACCTACTACCCGGTTCCCGCAGGCGCTGACGGACGTCCGGCGCTGCTGGACCGGGAACCGACGTAGTGAGCCGGGAGTCCGGATGAACGGGTTCATGCTGGAGGAGATCGTTGTCTCCCATGGTCGGACCAGGCTGCTCGACCGCATCTCGACGAGTCTTCCGGCCGGACAGTGCACGGCTGTGGTCGGCCAGAGCGGAGCCGGGAAGTCGACGCTGCT
>CBIMJO010001229.1:0-3751 GCA_966244135.1 uncultured Actinocrispum sp.
GTCCACGTACACCATGGTCAACTGCTGTTCCAGCAACGGTATGCGCAGGTACGCCGGGTGCACGCCAGGGCCGCCGGAGTGCACGAGGCACACCGGCCCCTCGCCCGCGACCCGGTACACCGTCGACCACGACGGTCCGCGGTTCATAGGTGTTCATGATTGCCAGGATGCAGTGAGTTCCGGAAAAGTTCGATCGCTGACCGAACTGCCCGGGTGGGGTGGCGAGAAGTTGTCTGGGCCGGGTTCGTCATCCGACCAGCTGGCTCAGCACTGTGCGAAATGCAGGGAAGCTGTTCACGGTCGCGGCGGGCAGCGAGGTGCAAGGAGTTGAGCACCGGTCCCGCGGGGTGGTGCAGGACCGCGAGTGAGCCGTCGGCGATTCCGGTGCGGAAATACCGGCGTGCCATGGGCATCGCCTCGGAGTAGCCGATGAACCGGCGCTCGTCCTCGGGGGTGTACGGCTCGTCGCCCGGGCGGCCGATGAGCACGAACTGCTCGTCCCGCCAGTGCACGAGATGGCGCTGCTTGGCCGGCGCACCCTCGATCCTGGTCAGCACGGCCACATCCAGCTGGTTCGTGAGCAGGCTGCTGAGCAGGTCGTCGGGCAGACCGTCGCGGCGGCGCAACCGGACACCGGCGTCCGGGAGGGGCGAGGCGTGCGGCACGATCATCTCCGCGAGCACTTCGTCCGGGGCGCCGAGCAAGACCAGCCCGGTTCCCGCTTTCCCGGTGGGGCGCAACGAACCCAGGGCGTCCACGTGCCCGCTCACCTCGGCGGCGAGCGCGTGACCGGCGGCGGTGGGAGCGATCCCTCTGCCCGCGCGCTCGAACAACGGCCGCCCGGCGGTCTGCTCGAGCGTCTTGACGTGCTGGGACACAGCGGGTTGCGAGAGGTGCAGCGCTTCGGCGGCCTTGCCGACCGCGCCGCGTCGAATGGACACCGCGGCTGGGATCACTTCGACTTCGGCGTGCCGTGGGAGGAGTCGTACGGGTACTCGCAGGCCACCCGGGCGGGCGACACGGTGTACATCTCCTGCCAGCTTTCGCATGACGCGGCCGGGAACTTCATTGGTGCGGGCGACTTCGAGCTGCAGGTCCGCACCGCCTTAGCGTTGGGGTGCGCCGAGGTCGCGGGACAGGGCCAGGGCGGCGGTGCGGACCGCGGGGGCCATGCGGCGGACGTTGAGCCGGCCGGTCCAGCCGGAAACCGACAGTCCCGCAACGACTTGACCGTCGGCGCCGGTCACCGGGCTGGCGGCGCACACCAGTCCGGCCCCGGATTCCTCGTAGTCGTAGGCGATTCCGGTCGAGCGGATGGTCGTCAGCTCGCGTTGCAGGATGCGGGGAACGACCTTGGTGCGTTCGGCGAGCCGCGGCAGGCCCGCGCGCAGCACGGAATCGATGACCTCGGCCGGGGAGAACGCGAGGATGGCCTTGCCGACGCCGGTGGCGTGCGCGGGCAGGCGGCCGCCGACGCGTGACGGCAGGGCGGGCGCGTCCTTGTGCCGGAGGATCTCCACGTAGACCACCTCGGTGCCGTCCAGCACGGCCAGGTGCACGGTCTGGCGCGTCGCGCCTCGCAGGTCGGCCATGTACGGCAGCGCCGCGTCCCGCAGCCGCCGTTTGCGCGGCACGAGCTCGCCGAGCTCGAACAGGTGCAGGCCGAGGACGACCGCAGTGCCCCGCCGTTCCACCATCCCGTGCGTCTCGAGCTCCGTGACCAGGCGGTGCACGGTCGACTTGGCCATGCCGGTCCGCCGGGCCAGCTCGGAGATGCCCAGCTCGCGGTCGTCGGCGGTGAACGCGCCAAGGATGGCGAAGGCCCGGTCCAGCACGCTGCGGGCGTTCAGCTCAGTGGAACGCATGCGTTGCATTGTCGTCCGGCTGGGCGCAGCCTGCAATCACCGTGCCGCGCGGGTTTTCCCAGGCAACGGGCCTATTCGCAGGGAGCAATCGATGAGTGTGGACATTCCGGCCGCGGCGGCGGGGCTGCTGCGGGCGTATCAGACCGGCGAGCCGGTCGAGCCCCTGGCGCCGCGGTTCGACGGGCTCGACATCGACGTCGCCTACGCCATCCAGTTGGCCCAGGTCGAGCAGTGGCTGGCCGGCGGCGCGGTGATCAAGGGCCACAAGGTCGGCCTGACCTCGGCCGTCATGCAGCAGCAGTTGGGGGTGAACCGGCCCGACTTCGGCCACCTCACCGACCGGATGTTCCACCCGGAGGGCCAGGCCATCGACATCGCCGGGTTCCTGCAGCCGCGGGTGGAGCCGGAGATCGCGTTCGTCCTGGGCAAGCCGCTGGCCGGTCCCGGGGTGACGGTCGCGGATGTGGCCTCGGCGGTCGAGTGGGTGATGCCGTCGCTGGAGATCATCGACTCCCGGGTCCGGGACTGGAAGATATCCATTGTGGACACCATCGCGGACAACGCTTCCTCCGGCGGCGTTGTGCTCGGTGGTTCGGTTCGGCGGTTGTCCGAAGTAGACGTTCGGTTGACGGGTGGTGTGTTGTACCGCAACGGTGAACTCGTGGGGACAGGCACCGGGGGAGCGGTGCTGGGCAACCCGCTCAATGCGGTGGCCTGGCTGGCGAACGTTCTCGGCGAGCGCGGGGCGAGGCTGGACGCCGGGCACGTTGTGCTGCCGGGGTCGATCACCGCCGCTGTTCCGGTGGCCGAGGGCGATGTGGTGACCGCGACGTTCGACGGTCTGGGCACGGTGACCGCACGATTCGGGAAGGTGGGTGGCTGATGGCCAGGCTGACCGCGGCCATTGTCGGGCCGGGCAACATCGGGACCGACCTGTTGGCGAAGCTGCGGCGCAGCGACGTCATCGAGGTGCGGTACCTGGTCGGGGTGGACCCGGCGTCGGATGGGCTGGCCCGCGCGGCCAAACTCGGCATCCAGACCAGCGCGAAGGGCGTGCCGTGGCTGCTGGAGCAGGAGCCGCCGGACATCGTGTTCGAGGCGACCAGCGCGAAAGCCCATGAGGCCAACGCGGTTCTCTACGCGCAGGCCGGAGTCCAGGCCGTGGACCTGACTCCGGCGGCGGTCGGGCCGTTCGTGTGCCCGCCGGTGAACCTGCACTCGCATCTGGGCGCGCCGAACCTCAACATGATCACCTGCGGCGGCCAGGCGACGATCCCGATCGTGCACGCGGTCTCGCGCGTGACTCCCGTGCCCTACGCGGAGATCGTCGCGTCGATCGCGTCCCGGTCCGCGGGTCCGGGCACTCGGGCGAACATCGACGAGTTCACCGAGACGACGGCCCGCGCGATCGAGGAGGTCGGTGGGGCGTCGCGGGGCAAGGCGGTGATCATCCTGAACCCGGCCACGCCGCCGATGATCATGCGGGACACGGTGTTCTGCGCGGTCTCGCCGGATGTGGACCGGGACGCGGTCGCCTCGTCGATCCACGAGATGGTGGCCGAGGTTCAGCGGTATGTGCCCGGTTACACGTTGCGGGCCGAGCCGCAGTACGACGAGCCGCGCGAGGACTGGGGCGGCAACGCGCGGGTCGGGGTGTTCCTCGAGGTCCGCGGCAACGGCGACTACCTGCCGGAATGGGCGGGGAACCTGGACATCATGACCGCGGCCGCCGCACGTGTCGGCGACCTGATCGCGACCGGGGCGGTGACCCGATGAAGACCGATATCAGGCTGACGGACACGACATTGCGCGATGGCAGCCACGCGATGTCGCACAAGTTCACTGTTTCGCAGGTCCGTGCCGTCGTGGCGGCGCTGGACGGCGCG
>CBIMJO010001230.1:0-3743 GCA_966244135.1 uncultured Actinocrispum sp.
ATCGCGTGATCGGGATCCTGGGTGAGCATGACGCGATACTTGTCGACCGCCTCAGCCAGACGGCCGGTCGCGAACGCGCCATCGGCGAAGGTGAAGCCGGGCACGGTGGACGGCAGTTCGCCGAACCGCTCCGACCTGGTCTCGGTCAGGCGTAACCGGATCAGCTGTTCGCGGATCTTGGTCCGGGCACCGTCCGGAACCGGCGTCGGTACCGGGTCCTTGCCGAAGGCGAAGCCGTTGGGCCAGGTCCGGCCTGCGAGCCAGCCGTGAGCGAGCTGGTTCACCATCTCGGTCGAAGGACGCAGATAGCGGATTCGCCAGCCCGCGTAGTCATCCGCGCCGGGTTCGGCCGGTACGGGTTCCTCCTGCCATGGGCCGAGATTCTGGGCGATTTCGGTCGAGAGGCGTCCACAACGGCACTACAAAGGTACGCGCGGATTGTCAATGGTCAGCTCGGCCGAACGAATCAGGCTGTCCGCTAGGACGCGATGGAATTCGTGAACCAGAGTGGCGTCGGCAGACGGTGAGGTCACCACACCGCCGAAGGCCTGGCTGGCCGAGGCGCTGAGGTTCCGGAACGAACCGCGGACGCGGAACGAGCGAGTCGACCTCGGTCATCGCCTTGGCTTGGCCAGGCAGCAGCCGAGTGCACGAGGACCGCGCCTGCGCCGGCAATGTTCGCCAGTCGGCGACCTCGTCATGGACGATTCGTTGTGGGCCTACGGGTTTGTACAAGCCTCGGTAGGGACCCATGCCTAGGTGAGCGGCTATCCGGCAGGTCGTTGCTCAGTCGATCAGTCCGGTGGACGAACTGTTGCCCGCTGACATTTTCGGTTGGCCGGTCTGCTCCACCACGTGGCGTAGGGAATGGCGCAGCTCAGCGGTGTCGAGGTCGCGCAACGTCCGGAGGGGAACGGTGTCGAGGTCGATCAGTTCGGACGTGATGCCCTCTCCGGGTTCTGCCGAGAGTGTGTTCATGGCGTTGAATCCCCTCCACACTTTGCGACGTACTCCAGTCCGCATTCCCATGATGTCGTACCCGCGCGAGTTCTCCAAGGGCCGTAAGGAGGGCGTGGAACTGTTGGCGATTGGTCTGTCCAGTCGACAAATCCGCCGGCTCTCAGGAACAGATGGCACCCTGGGCGGCGGAGCCGACCAGGCGGGCGTATTTGGCGAGGACGCCGGTGCGGCGCTGGGGTTCGGGTGGGGTCCAGGACTGGCGGCGGCGGGTGAGTTCGGTGTCGTCGATGTTGAGGGTGAGGGTGCGGGTCTGCATGTTGAGGGTGATGGGGTCGCCGTCGTGGACGAGGGCGATGGGGCCGCCGTGGGCGGCCTCGGGGGCGACGTGGCCGATGCACAGGCCGGTGGTGCCGCCGGAGAACCGGCCGTCGGTGACGAGCAGAACGTCCTTGCCCAGGCCCGCGCCCTTGATGGCGCCGGTGACGGCGAGCATTTCGCGCATGCCGGGGCCGCCGCGGGGGCCCTCGTAACGGATCACGACGACGTCGCCGGCTTTGAGGGTTGGCAGGGCATCCATTGCTGCTTGCTCACCGTCGAAAACCCTTGCTGTGCCGTCGAACTGTGTTGAGTCGAAGCCCGCGCTCTTGACCACCGCGCCGTCGGGTGCGAGGGAACCCCTCAGGATGGTCAGGCCGCCGGTGGGGTGGATCGGGTTGGTGAGCTTGCGCAGCACCTCGCCGTCCAGCGCGGGTGGGTCGAGTTCGGCGAGGTTCTCCGCCAGGGTCCGGCCGGTCACGGTCAGGCACGAGCCGTTCAGCAAACCGGCGTCCAGCAAGGCTTTCATCACCACCGGCACGCCACCGACCCGGTCGACGGCGGTCATCACGTGCCGGCCGAACGGTTTCACGTCCGCCAGGTGCGGGACGCGGTCGCCTATCCGGGTGAAATCGTCCAGGGTCAGCGGGACCTCGGCCTCGTGCGCGATGGCCAGCAGGTGCAGCACCGCGTTCGTCGACCCGCCCAGGGCCATCACGACCGCGATCGCGTTCTCGAACGCCTCCCGGGTCATCACCTGCCGCGCGGTGATGCCCTTGGCCAGCATGCCGACGACGGCTTCGCCACTCGATCGGGCGAACTTGTCGCGGCGGCGATCCACCGAAGGAGGGCTTGCCGACCCGGGCAGCGACATGCCCATCGCCTCGGCCGCGCACGCCATGGTGTTCGCCGTGTACATCCCGCCGCACGCGCCCTCACCAGGGCAGATCGCGCGTTCGATCTTGTCGACCTCCTCGCGCGTGATCAGTCCCCGCGCGCACGCGCCCACCGCCTCGAACGCGTCGATGATCGTGACCTCACGCCCGTCCACCGTGCCCGGCAGGATCGACCCCGCGTAGAGGAACACCGCCGCCACGTCGAGCCGAGCGGCCGCCATCAGCATCCCCGGCAGGCTCTTGTCGCAGCCGGCCAGCAGGATCGCGCCGTCCAGCCGCTCGGCCTGCATCACCGTCTCCACCGAGTCGGCGATCACCTCCCGCGACACCAGCGAGAAGTGCATGCCCTCGTGGCCCATGGAGATCCCGTCGGACACCGAGATCGTGCCGAACTCCATCGGGAACCCGCCCGCCGCGTGCACGCCCTGCTTGCCCGCCTGGGCGAGCCGCTGCAGCGAGAGGTTGCAGGGAGTGATCTCGTTCCACGATGAGGCGACCCCGATCTGGGGTTTGTCGAAGTCCTCGTCACCCATCCCGACCGCGCGCAGCATTCCGCGCGCTGCGGCCCGCTCCAGACCATCCGTGACATCCCGGCTCCGCGGCTTCATGTCCATCCTGCAGACCCTAGTGCGAGACCTTCGTAATCGCACGAACATCTGTACCGGGACCGGTCCCCCGCGCGCGCCACATACAATTGTTTCTGATTGTCCCAATACGGTGGGGGAGGACCGCAGATGGGCGAAACAAGCGTGACGTTCGTCCGGCGAATGCTGTGGAACCGGGAGGCGGGCAAACCGCCCCGGCCGCAACCGTTGATCATTCTGCTCGGCCCGGCCGGCTCCGGGAAATCGCACGCGGCCAAGGCCATCGCTGCCGATTTGAGCTGGGGAGTGGTGCACGCCCGGTTCGATTTCGACCGGCCCGCACCGGTGACCAGCCTCGAGGTCCTGATGGACGTTGTCCATCAATTGTCGATTAAATGGCCACGCCGGGCCCGGCCGCGGTTCCTGCGGTTCGTCATCGCGCTGCTGGCCATGCGGGTCGAGCTGGACGGCATCGACCGGGCCGCCGACCGCGAGAAGATGCGCCAGATGCTGGACGAGTTCCGCCGGTTCCGGTGGACCGGTGAGCTGGGCCAGCTGGTCGGCGGGCTGGTCGAGACCGCGCAGGCGGCCAGCCTGCTGCCCGCACCGCTGGCCGCGGTGATCAAGCGGTTCTTCCCGTGGCTGTTGGGCCACATTCGCCGCCGGATCTCCTCGGCGATCCGGTCGTTCGCCGATTTCCCGCTGGCCGCGGGTGCCGATCCGCTGGACGCGCTGGTCACCCTGAATCGCACGGCCCGCCAGCAGCGGAAGAACAGCAAAGACGTCACCGCGTGGCTGTTCGAGGCCTTCCTCACCGATGTGCGCGACGACCACCGCAGAATGGCGCGGCCCGAAGAAGGCGCCCCTTGTTCGTGCGCCGACCCGGACAACGTCAAACACCACCACAACGGGGTGCTGATCCTCGACGACGTGCACAAACCGGGCGGCTGGCGGTTTCTCTCGGATCTGCGGGACGCGCGGGAGTCGT
>CBIMJO010001231.1:0-3743 GCA_966244135.1 uncultured Actinocrispum sp.
GAGGCCGCGGTACTCCCCCAGCCCGTTGAGGAAGCCGAGCGGGACGAGCACCAGCAGGACCTGCCAGATCCAGTCCGGCGTGAGGCCGGACGCGGACAGGACGCCCAGCACGATCGCGGGAACCGCGGACGCGAGCGTGATCCACATGATCAGCCTGCGCGCCGCCGCCCGGGGGTGCTTGCGCAGCTGGATGTCCGTCGGCGCCGGGCGGGCCTTCAGGACTTCCGCGGCGACCTCTGTGACGTCGGCCCTGGGCGCGGGCGGCAGCAGCAGGTCGGCCTCGGCCTCGAACTTCTCGTCCTTGCTGTTGCGCTTGCCCAGGCCGGTCGCGACCGCCTTGACCTTCGCGCCGCCGACCGACCGCAGGAGCAGCGGTTCGTCGATGCGCACTCCGCGCAGCCGTCGTTCCTCGATGGACACGGACCGCTTGTTGATGAGTCCGTACTGGACCCGCAGCGTGCCGCCATGGCGGGTGAGTTCGAAGCCCCAGTAGATGACCGCGTACAGCACGACCGACAGCAGCATGCTCAGGATCAGCACCACGACCGCCGTGACCGGGATGGTCAGCGCCAGCGGCTCGGTCAGGTACCAGTCGAAGATCCGCTGGACCGGGCCGGTTTCCCAGACCTTCACGCCGATCGTCCGGCCGAGCTGGGTGATCCCGCCGATGATCACGACGACGGCGACGAAGCCGAGCACCGTCAGCGGGGCGTACCGCAGCCACTTGCTGTCGAACCGGGCGATCGTGCCGTCGCGGACGATCGGAGCATCCGACCGCATCAGCAGCAGGCGCAGGCTCTCGGCCTCCCGCGTGGACACCGATTCGAGCTTGACCTCGTCCTCCGACTCGGTGACGTGCCGCCCGGTGCCGATCGTGACCACGGACAGGCCGAACACGCGGTGGAAGATGTCCGCGGACATGTCGACCGCCCGGACGCGGTCCCTGGCCACCGAACGGTGCTTGCGCGTGACCACGCCGCTGTGGAGCTCCACATGCGTGTCAGTGACGCGGTAGCGGGTGGTCGACCACTTCCAGGCGTTGCCCACGAACAGCGCGATCGCGATGGCGACGGTGATGGCCGGTTCCCAGAAGCCGACCTTGTCCCAGCCGCGCACGATGACGATCAGCGCGACCACGCCGACCACCGACAGCAGCGGGGTCAGCGGGGCGACGAAGATCGTGCGTTTGTCGAGCTGCTGCCAGCCCTCTTCGGTCGTCGTGGTCATGTCGCGTCCCCGGGCGTCGCCTCGGTGATCGCGGTCAGCCGGTCCACCAGTTCGGCGGCCTCGTCCTTGCCCAGGCCGCGGATCTTCAACGGGCCCGATGCGGACGCCGTGGTCACCGTGACCGTCGCCAGGCCCAGCGACTGCTGCAGCGGGCCACGCTCACTGTCGACGGTCTGCACGCGCGACAGCGGCGCGATCCGCCACTCCCGCACCAGGACCCCCGACTGGACGTAAACGGCCTGTTCAGTGACCTCCCAGCGGTGCGCCCGGTACTGCAGGCGCGGCTCGATGAGCAGGTCGGCGACGGCCACCACAGCCACGCCTGCCAGCAACAACACCATCCACAGCGGGCTGTCCGCGAAGAACTGCCCGATCCCCAGACCCACCAACAGGACTACCCAGAACACCGCGCTCTGCGCCGTCCACCACAGCACGGCCCGGGGATGGACCTGGTTGGCGGGCGGGCGCATGCGCAGCTGGAGCCGGTGGGCGATCGCTTCACTCACATCCGCCACTATGCCCGGCCTTTCAGGTGCCGACCATGCGTCTGAGGTAGTGCCCGCTCTCCGACCAAAGTCGGACCCCGGGAAGTTCACCCGTCCGATCTTCCTATCGCAGGTCAACACGGTCACGACGGTCGCTTTTCCGTGTTGACGGCCCGCAGATTGTCGGTGCCATGGCGCACGATGTCAGTGTGCTTCTGATCGATGTCGTCACCACGTCCGGGGCGGTCGCCGCCACGCGATCCCGGCTGGCCAAGGTCCGGGCCTTGGCGAGCCTGATCGCGCAGGCGGGTGCCGAGGCCGGTCCGGCGGTCGCGTTCCTGTCCGGCTCCCCACGCCAGGGCCGGACCGGGATCGGTTACCGGACCCTGTACGAGCTGGCGGTCCAGCCCGCGGTGGAGCCCTCGCTCACCGTGGAACGGACCGACGCCGTGCTGGAGGAGCTGTCCACGACCAGCGGCAAGGGATCGGCCCAGCGCCGGTCCGAGTTGCTGACGTCACTGTTCGGGGCGGCCACTTCGGCGGAGCAGGAGTTCCTGCGCAGGTTGCTCACCGGCGAGCTGCGGCAGGGGGCATTGGAAGGTGTGATGCTGGACGCGATCGCCGCGGCGGCCGAAGTGCCGGCTGAGCCGGTGCGGCGCGCGTTCATGCTGTCCGGGCGCCTTCCGGTGACCGCTGTCGCGGCCCTGACCGGCGGGCAGCCTGAGCTGGAGTCCTTCCGGCTCGAGGTCGGGCGGCCGGTCCGCCCGATGCTCGCCTCCCCGGCGGCTTCGCTCGAGGACGCTCTGGCGGAGCTGGGCGAGTGCGTGGTCGAGTACAAAATGGACGGTGCACGCATCCAGGTGCACAAGAACGGCGACAGTGTGCACGTGTTCACGCGCACCCTGCGGGAGATCACCAAGAGTGTTCCCGAGCTGGTCGATCTGGTGCGGGAGCTGCCATGCGGTTCGGTTGTGCTGGACGGCGAGACGCTCGCGTTGACTGATGACGGGAAGCCGCGCCCGTTCCAGGAGACGATGAGTCGTTTTGGCGCTACCAGCGAACGAGAGCTGCTGCTGCACCCGTACTTCTTCGACTGCCTGCACCTGGATGGCACCGACCTGCTCGACGCCCCACTGAGCGAGCGCAACGAGGCACTGCGCGCGGCGGTGGGCAAGCACGTCATCCCCGGACTGGTGGCTCCCTCCCCGGAACAGGCCTCGCACCTGATGGCGGAGGCACTCGAAGCCGGGCACGAGGGAGTCATGGTGAAGGCCCTCACGTCTGCCTACGCGGCGGGCAGACGGGGGAAGGCCTGGCAGAAGGTCAAACCGGAGCACACCCTGGACCTGGTGGTGCTGGCCGCGGAGTGGGGCCACGGCCGGCGCACCGGGTACCTGTCCAACCTGCATCTGGGAGCCCGCGACCCGGACGGCGGGCCCCCGATCATGGTGGGCAAGACCTTCAAGGGCATGACCGACGAACTCCTGGCCTGGCAGACAACCGAACTGCAGAAGATCCAGACCCAGGACCAGGCCGAGTCGTGGGTGGTGCACGTGCGGCCGGAGTTCGTCGTCGAGATCGAGCTGGACGGCGCCCAGATCAGCCCCCGCTACCCCGGCGGCGTGGCCCTGCGCTTCGCCCGCGTCCTGCGCTACCGCCCCGACAAAACCCCCGCCGAAGCGGACACCATCACCGCCGTCCGCGCTCTGCTCCCCCAACCCCCACCCTCACTCCCACCCTCGCCGCCCTGACCACCGCAGCCCTCACCCTCACCGCCCTCACCACCGACCCCCACTCCACTCACACCACCTCCACCCTCAACTCCACTCACCTCAACTTCGCCCCCACCAACCCCCCCACCTCCCACCTCCGCAACCAACCCACCACCACCAGCCACACCAATTATGGCGCCCTTCTGGGATTTGTTCATGTTTTTGCAACCCGCGGTAAGAAAAACTGAAAAGGCAAATAATACGGTAATGTGTCCAACTGTTTTCATAAAGATTATTTCACATAAATTTCCAAACACCA
>CBIMJO010001232.1:0-3739 GCA_966244135.1 uncultured Actinocrispum sp.
CCATGCCCGGCACGCTACTCAGACCTCCGTCCAGAGGTCATTGACGGCGCTCGAGACTGTTGCCACCCTCCGGATGACGGCGCGTGGCGCGCGTGCCCCTGGGGAAGGAGCCCCTGATGACTCGGATCAAGCAGACCCTGATCGCGGCGTTCGTGGCCGCACTCATGTTCGTGGCCGCCCCGGCGGGGGCGCACGGGACC
Source organism: uncultured Actinocrispum sp. (assembly GCA_966244135.1). Lineage (GTDB taxonomy): Bacteria > Actinomycetota > Actinomycetes > Mycobacteriales > Pseudonocardiaceae > Kibdelosporangium. Next base: position 201 of record CBIMJO010001232.1, read on the forward strand.
ACATCCGGCCCGCCTCAGGCGGCGGGGGGCCTCGATCCACGGCCTACAGGTCCTCGAGGCCGATCAGGCCGTCCTGGATGGCACGGGCCACCAGGGAGGCCTTGGTGGGCGCGGGGCGGCCGGCGTTGGCGTAGCGGATGCGGGCGCGGTCGATGTAGCTGTTCACGGTCCGCACGGACAGGCCCAGCTTGCGGCTGACCATCTCCTTGGACTCGCAGGCGAACCAGTTCACCAGCACGTCCACCTCGCGCGGGGTGAGCTTGGGGCGGTCCGCGCGGGTGTCGGTGCCGAAGGCGCGGGCCATCACCGGCGGGGTGTACGGCAGGTGGCGCCCGGCGGCCTGGATGGCGGGCACCAGGTGGGCCGGGCCCTCGGTCTTGCTCAGGTAGGCGAACGCGCCGATGTCCAGGCAGGTCAGCACCGCGTCCCGGTCGTCCCGCATGGTGTAGACCACGACCTGGCGGCCGGCCTCGACCAGCTGCCGCAGCTCGCGGTAGGCCGGGATCTGGCCGGACAGCTGCAGGTCGAACACGATCACGTCGGCGTCCGCGCCCTCGCCGGTCCACGCCACCGCCGGGGTGACACCGGACTCGATCACCCGCACCCGCGGGTCACTCGCCTGGGAACACCACATCTCGATGCCCGCGGCGATCGCCGGGTGGTCGTCGATCACGGCCACCGTGATCAGGTCCGCCACGTCGCCTCCACCCACACCCGGTCCCCTTCTGACAGGTTCGTCACTGTCACAGACGAGTCTCCGGTCGTAGTTGTTCCAGGCGAGTCGGACACGACACTAACGGTGACCAGTCCCGGCTCACCGATCAAGGTGACCCGCGCCATGGACCGCGCCCCGGCCAAGGTCTGTACCACAGGCTCGGTCAGCGCCCGGCGGACCTCGAGCGGCGGCACCGGCCGCTCGCCCCACGTGTCCAGCTGGACCGTGATTCCCTTGCGCCCGGCCAGATCCAGGCACGCCTGCAGCTCGTGCAGCAGCGGGTCGGGCACGTCGTCGCTCTCCGCGAAAAGCCTCCTCATCCGGGCGGCCTCGACCGCATATCTGGTGCGGACCTCCTCATCGCCGAGGTCCGCGGAACCGTCGGCCAACCCGGACAGTAGCGGGACCGTCGTGCCGGCGAGGGCGGCGTACCGGGCCTTGCGGTCCTCCTGGATGTGCGCGGCCACGTCCTCCGCGGTGCGCAGGACGGCTTCGCGCCGGGCCAGTTCGGCCGCGTTCGCCGCGAACCGGCGCAGCACGATCGCGGTGGCGATCACCGGCACCTGGAAGGCCAGCACCAGCAACGCGCCAATGCCGAACCGCAGCACGTCCTGGCCGGTGGCGACCATCTGGCCGACGTTGATCCCGTTGAGCACCACCAGGAACACGAGCGACGCGGCCCAGCTGCGGTCGATCAGCAGGAGCAGCACCATCCAGCCGGTGACCCCCAGCGACCACTCGGCCTCGCCGACCGACAGGTCCTCGGGGCGGACGCCGGTGACGGCGAGGACGGCGGCCGCGACGATCGTGGCCAGAAGTAGCCATCGCAGCCACTCGAAGATCCGGCGCCGCCGGATGTCGAACGCGGACAACGCGGTGACCGCGACGAGCATGGCGAAGGCCGCCACTTCCTGGCCGTAGTACCGGTAGACCTCGCTGTTGGCCAGCAGTGTGGGCAGTGCGAGCCCGAACAACGTGATGGTGACGATGAACAGGATGGCCACGCGCAGGCCGTACTCCAGGCGCGCGACGGTGCCGTTCTCAGCTGCCGGTTCAGCCACGGGGCCACGCCAGCTGGACAGTGGTTCCCGTGCCGGGCCGCGACTCGATCGTCGCCAGGCCGCCCACCCGGTCCATGCGTTCCACAATGGACATCGTGATGCCCCTGCGGTGCGGGGAGACCAGCGTGGGATCGAAGCCCTGGCCCTGGTCGACGATCCGGACCCGGACGGTCTCGGCCTCGGAGTCGAACCGCAGCGCGGCCGCGACGACCCCCGCGTGCCGGGCCACGTTCGCCAGCGCCTCCTGGACGGACTGGCTGATCGCCATCGCGACCTCCGCGGGCAGGCTGGCCGCTTTGGGACCGGTCAGCTCCACTTCGAGCTGGCTGCGTTCGACCACGTCCGCGAGCACCTTCGCCAAGTCCAGCTGGCCGCCGCGCTGCTGTTCGGACAACACCCGGACGTCCCGCTTGGCCTGCTCGGCGAGCCAGGGCTCGGTGCCGTCCACCATGCCCAGGCCGACCGCGAGCATCGTGGACGCGGCGGTGTCGTGCAGGGCGGCCAGGTACTCGCGTTCGTCCGCGCGTCTCGCCGCGGCGACCGCGACCTCCCGTTGGGCCTGCTCGTGCTTCGCGGTACTCCGGTCCGAGGACCGCGCGGCCGCCCGGATCAGGATGAACAAGCCCCGGGACATGCCGGTCTCGGCGTAGGTCCACAGCGCGATCGGCACGGCGTCGATCCACTCCGGCATGGCGAAGGACACACCCGCGACGTACGCGATCACCATGGCCGTCGTCGTGCTGAAGGCGACCGTCGCGCTCGTGTACCACTGGTGCGCGACGGCGGCACTGGATACCGCTGCCAGCACCCAGTTCGCGCTGTTGTCCAGATCCGGGCCCAGCACGATCCACTGCTGTGCCAGGCACAACCCGACGACCAGCGCGGTGTCCACCAGCACGATCCACGTGCCCTTGCCCCACACGAAGACCGCGCTCCACACCACCACCGCCACCAGGATCGCGAGCAGCGCCGGGACCTGCCCCGGCGCCGCTCGCACCAACGCGATCAGCGTGACACCGACCAGCACCGTCGACCGCAGCAGACCCGCGAGCCGACGGGCCACCCGGAGAAGCTCGGCTTCGACCACGCCCAGGATCATCCCACTGTCAGTTAAACGGGCTCGCGTCGATTCCGCAGGTCTTGCCCGGGGCCGGCAGCGTGCCCGAGATCAAGTACTCGCGCTTGACCTGCTCAGTGCACGTGCTGGGCACGTACATCGACGAGTGGCCATAGCCCTCGGTGACGAACACCCTGGCCCGGGCCAGTTCCGCGGCGCCGTCCTGCGCGCCGTGCAACGGGGTCGACGGGTCGTAGCGGTTGTTCAGCACCAGGATCGGCGCGGACGTCCACCGGTTCCACGGGCCGGTGTAGCGGTCGTTGTCCTTCGGCTTCCAGAACGCGCAGCTCATCATGTCCAGCACGGCGATCCGGCCGAAGTCGGGCACGCGGGCGTCCTCCGACTCGGCGTAGCGGGCGTAGACCTCAGGGTCGGTCGGCACGTCGCTGTCGGTGCACTGGATCGCGTTGAACGCCTCGGTGCGGTTGCTGGTGTACTGCTCGCCCTGCTTGGCGGCAACGCGCGCGACGGTGTTCCTGGCGTCGTACAGGCCCTGCAGCAGCACGGCGATGTCCGGCCAGCCACGGGAGTCCGACAGGTCCGCAGCGGTGTTCACGATGGCCGAATAGGTCCACGCCTGGCCGTCGACCGTGATGGGGCCCTGCTTGGCGCGTGCGGTGATCGCGGCCCACTTGGCCTTGGGGTC
>CBIMJO010001233.1:0-3739 GCA_966244135.1 uncultured Actinocrispum sp.
CTCGTCCTGGTCCAGGCTGCCGTCCAGCAGGATGTCCACCTCGATGCCGGTCAGGATCCGGAACGGCGCCAGCTCCTCGTTCAGCTCCACCACGACGTCCAGCTGGCGGCGCAGGCGCTCCGCGGTCAGGCCGTTGGCCACGGTCAGGCTGGGGGAGTGATCCGTCAGGACCATCCACTCGTGGCCGATCTGCCGGGCGGCCTCGGCCATCTCCCGGATCGTGCTGCCGCCGTCGGACCACTCGGAATGCGTGTGACAGTCGCCTTTCAGGGCCGCGCGCATCTTCTCGCCACCGGCGACCGGCAGCGTGGCGTCGGCGATCAGCTTGCTGAGGTAGGCGGGCTCCCGCCCGGCGACGGCGTCGCCGATCACCGCCGCGGTGGTCTTGCCGATGCCCGTGAGCTGGGTCAACGTGCCGCGCTTGGCCCGCAGCTCGACCTCCTCGGCGGGCAGCTCGTCCATCACCGCGGCGGCCTTGCGGAACGCCTGCACCTTGAACGTGGGCTCGCCGGCGCGCTCCAGGTAGAACCCGATCAGCCGAAGTGCCTTCGCTGGATCCATGTGTTCATCATGGCGCTCAGTAGAATGTCGGGCAGAAGGGAGGTTCGCTGTTGTCGCAGGACTATCTGGTGCGTTACGTCGGCGGACCGCTCGACGGGCGGGTGGACACGCTGTCCGGCCTGCCGGAGACGCTCAAGGAGACCGTGACCCACGTGCACCTGCACGGCGGTCCGAAGATCGTGCACCACTACGACCTGCACTACGCGGTCGAGTACGGGTGCGAGTACCGGTTGCGCACCGGCACCGACTGAGATCAGGGCGGGCAGGCGGTGCCCGGGGCGGGCACCTTGCCGTCGAACAGGAACCCCTTCACCGCGTCACTGGCGCACGGGGAGGACTCCAGCGCGCCGTGCCCCGCCCCCTGCCAGGAGATCAGCACCGAGCTGGGCAGCTGCTGCGCGGCCCGTTCGGTGCCGGGCTGCGGGGTGACCGGGTCGCTGGCGGTGCTGATCACCACGATCGGCGGCAGGTCCCGGCCGCTGACCGAGATCGGCGGCTGGGCCGCGACCGACCAGGCGCTGCACAGCACCAGGTTCTCCGCCATCACGCCGCCGAACAGCGGGTAGCGGGTGCGCCAGTCCTTGGCGGTGGAGTTCAGCCGCTCCAGGGCCAGCCGGGTCTTGGTGTCGTTGCACTCGGTCACCAGGCCGATGTCCAGCATCGGCGGCTGCTCCCGGGTGTCGGCGATGACCTGCCTGGTCTGGTTGAGCAGGGCGTCGCCGTTGCCCGCCTTGGCCGCGGCGATCTGGTCGGCCAGCGCGGGCCAGGACGCCCGGTCGGCCAGGCCGAGCAGCACGCCACGGGCGGCGGTCCCGGCGGTGAGGCCACCGGCCACCGACTCGGTGGTGCGCAGCTGGCTGAGCAGGTCGACGAACGCCTGCTTGGGGTCCGGGCCCAGGCTGCACTTGCGCAGCACGCAGTCCTTGGCGAACTCGGCGAAGGCCGCCTCGGCGCCCGCGGCGATCCCCTCCTGGGTGACCAGGGTGTCCTCGCTGGGGTCGGGCAGGCCGTCGAACACCATGCGGCCCACGTGCGCCGGGAACCGGTCGCCGTAGACGCCCAGCACCCGTGAGCCCTCGCCGAACCCGATCGCGTTGAGCCGTTGCAGCCCAAGGGCTTCGCGCACCTTGTCCAGGTCGGCGGTGGTTCGCCAGGTGTCCATCGCGTACAGCCGGTTCTCCAGCGCCACGACGCACTGCTGGCCGGCCTTGCGCACGATGTCGAGCAGGTCCTCCATGTCCGGCGCGGCCGGGTCGGTGTTGACGATCTCGTCGCGGATGTCCGGCTGGATGCACCGGACCGGGTCCGAGCCGCCGGAGCCACGCCGGTCGACGCCGATGATCGCGAACTTGGCCAGGAACTCGGGCGCCAGCCGGGACGCCAGCTGCGCGGCCTTGACCGTGCCGGGCTCGCCCTGGATGTCGCTGACCACGACCAGCGGCGTGCGGCCGGAACCCGCTTTGAGGACGGTCAGGCGCATCGGGCCGCGGCCGGGCAGGCTCGGCGAGTCCAGCGTGCTGGTCACCCGGGAGCACTGCACGGCCAGGCCGGGGGAGACGCCGTTGACCTGCAGGCGCGCGGTCATCACGTCGTCGCAGGCGGCCCAGGCGATGGTCGACTTGCCCGGTTCCTCCAGCGGCGGCACCGGAACGGGCGGCGCACTGGCGTTCGGCGGCGACTGGGGCTGCACGGGGCCGTCGTTGACCACGATCGCCGGGCGGTCGGACGGACCGGCGGTGCAGGCTGTCAGGGTCGCTGTCAGGGCTACCGACGCGATCAGCAAAGTCCCCAGACGCGAAGCGGTGCCCATGGCCGAAGGGTGTCACGGTGCAGGTGAGACTCTCGTGAGGGTCTCGATCGGCGCTGATTGGCGTCGATTGGCACGGTCGTCCCAGATTCTGGAATCCATATGACTTCGGGTGCCCTCGTCTTGCACCATCCACGACATGGCCACCATGCACGTTGACCGGACCGGGTCCGGCCGGTTCCCGAGGTTCAGCCTGGTCGCGCTCGCCGGCCGGACGCTGGGCGCGATCCCGCCGCCCGCTCAGGTGCTGGTGGGCATCGTCAGCGTGCAGATCGGTGCCGCCGTGGCGAAGCAGTTGTTCGGCGCGGTCGGCAGCACGGGCACTGTGGCCTTGCGCCTGTTCTTCGCGGCGGCGGTGTTGTTGCTGATCTGGCGGCCCTCGCTGCGGATGAGCCGGCGCGCGTGGGCGGTCGCGGCCGGGTACGGCGTGGTCCTTGGCGTGATGAACCTGTGCTTCTACCTGGCGCTGGCGCGGATCCCGCTCGGTGTGGCGGTGACCATCGAGTTCCTCGGGCCGTTGGCGGTCGCGTTGGCGGGGTCACGGCGGTGGCTCGACGGGTTGTGGGCGTTGCTCGCGGGCGGCGGTGTGGTCCTGCTCACCGAGAGCCGGGGTGAGCTGCATCTCGCCGGGATCCTGTTCGCTTTGGCGGCTGCGGTGTGCTGGGGGCTGTACATCCTGCTGGGCGCGGCGCTCGGGCGGCAGAGCTCCGAGGGCGGCGGGCTGGCGATCGGGATGGTGGTGGCCGCGATGGTCGCCGTGCCGGTCGGTGTGGTGGACAGCGGGATGTCGTTGCTGGACCCCGCGATCCTCATCCTGGGGCTGCTGGTCGCGTTGCTGTCCTCGGTGATCCCGTACTCGCTGGAGCTGGAGGCGTTGCGGCGCATACCACCGCGGGTCTTCGGCATCCTGATGAGCCTCGAACCCGCGGTGGCCGCCGTGGTGGGTCTGGTCGTGCTGTCGGAGAGTCTGCAGTGGACCCAGTGGCTCGCGGTGATCTGCGTGGTGTCCGCCTCGGTGGGCGCGACCCGCTCGGCGCGTCCCGAGGTCTAGTCCCTGAGCGCCGCGATCAGGTCGTAGGAGTGCTTGCGGGCCTCGGGGTCGTGCACCATCGTCGTGATCATCAGCTCGTCGGCCTCGGTCTCGGCGAGGAGCTTCTCGATGCCGCGCTCGACGGTCTCGGGAGAGCCGATGATCTGTGTGGCGAGCCGGTCCTCGATGAACTGCTTCTCCTGGGCGTGTGACCACGGATAGCGCGTGGGCAGGTACTCGGTCACGGCAGGATCGTTGGCCCACTGAAGCAGGAGGGCTTCGTCCTGGGGCTCGAAAGCTCGCAGGCGGACGAGGCGGCCTTCCAGCGGCGACTGGAAGCT
>CBIMJO010001234.1:0-3738 GCA_966244135.1 uncultured Actinocrispum sp.
GCGAGCGGGAGTCGGCTGGCGGATACTGCGGGACATGGAGTCCGTTGATCGGCATGCGCGGCGGCTCGAGGATCTGCGCCGGGCGGTGTTCGTGGGTTATGGGGTGACTGACCGGGAGGTGCGGGTCGCGGCGGCGGCCGGGACGTCGGTGGGTGAGCCGGTGCGGTCGTATGCGGCGAAGGTGTGTGAGGCGTCGTATCGGGTCACCGACGAGGACATCCTGGGCCTGAAGACCGAGGGGATGGATGAGGAGGCGGTTTTCGAGATCACCGTGGCCGCCGCGCTGGGGGCTGCGCTGCATCGGTTCGAGGCCGGGTTGAGGGCGGTTTCGGAATGAGGCTGGAGGTTCTCGAACACGGCCATCGGTTGCCCGCGCGGGTGTTCCAGCGGGTGGCGGCGTCGTTGCTCGGCGCGGAGGTCGATGATGTCATCAAGACGATGATGCACCGGCCGGAGTTCTTCGGCCGCCACCTCAACCGCTACATCAACCAGGTCCTACGTGGACCGTCGTACTGGACCGCGGGCGAACGTGAGTACATGGCCGCGATCACGTCGGGGCTCAACGAGTGTTTGTTCTGTGCCACCGCGCATACCGAGACCACCCGGGTCGAGTCGCGGGGCGAGCTGGATGTCAGCGACGACACCACGCCCCGCCGGCAACTCACCGTCACCTGCGACCTGCTGGCCAAGATCACCCACACACCCGACGAGGTGACCAAAGCGGACATCGACGCCGTCCGTGCCACCGGCGTCCCCGACGACGCGATCATCGACGCCCTGCACGTCAACCTGATCTTCAACCTGGTGAACCGGCTGGCCAACACCTTCGGCTGGTCCTGGGACTCCGAGACGCAGATCCGCAAGGCCGCGCAGGTGATCCACCTGTCCCGCTACAAACTGCCCGGCTTCGTGCTGCGCTGAGCCAGGGTGAAACCGATCGCCGCGCCGCCACCGGGACGCGGCCCGGCGAAGACGGAACCGTTGTGCGCCTCGGCGATGGAACGCACCACGGCCAGGCCGAGGCCGGAACCGGGTAGCCCGCGTGCGGCGGGAGCCCGGTAGAAGCGGTCGAACACCCGGGTTGCCTCGTCCGGCGGGATTCCGGGGCCGCGGTCCAGCACGGACGCTTGTCCGGCGCGCACCTCGATCTCGATCGGCGAGGCGCCCGGCGCGAACTTGTCCGCGTTCTCGACCAGGTTGCCCAGAGCCCGCGCGAGGGCGACAGGCCGACCTGCAACAACGGTGTCGCCGTCGGCATGGACAAGTACCTCGCGGCCGGTGCGGCGGTGGGCGCGGTCCGCGACCCGGCGAGCGACGACGGCCAGGTCGACCTGTTCCAACGGTTCCTCGGTGTACTGGCCGTCCGCCAGCGAGACCAGCTCGTTGACCAGTGTGACCAGCTCGCGCGTCTCGCCGTCCAAATCGTCGATCAGCTGGGCCCGCGCTGAAGGGCTCAGCTCCTCGAGCCTGCGCAGCACCGTGGTGTTGGTGCGGATGCTGGTCAGGGGCGTTTTCAGCTCGTGGCCCGCGTCCTGCACCAGCCGTCGCTGGTCCTCCCGGGCCCGCACGAGCTGCGCGAGCATGCTCTCCAGGGCCGCCCCGAGCCGGCCGACCTCGTCCCGGCCCGCGCCCGGCACCGGTGTATCGAGCCTTCCGCTCAGAGCCACCTGTTCGGCCGTGGTCGTCAGCCGCGCCAGCCGCCGGGTGACCCGGTTCGCGATCACCCAGCCCGCCGCCGCGGCCAGCAAAGCGACCGCGATCCCTACCATCAACACCGCCTGCCGCAGATCCCGCAGCAACCGGTCGGTCTCGGTGGCCCGTTGAGCGAGCTGGACCGCGCCCCGCCCGCCGCCGAGCGCGACCGTCACCAGCTGAAACCGTTCCCCAGCAACGAATTCGCCTTCGGACTGGGTGCCGGGGGAGGACCTGGCGGCGACGGCGCGATCGGAGTCACCGACCGGGATCGCGGGGCTCTGTTCGTCCCGCACCTGGACCGTACCGGCGCCGTCAAGGACCTGCGTGACGACTTGCCGAGATGTCACGACATTCGCCATAACGCCCTGCGGAGAGGCAAAGGAGCCCGGGGTGAGGGCGACTCGCTTGCTCTCGGCGGCAACGGTGTCGACAAGCGCGCGGAAAGTCTGCTCGGTGTCGACTTTCAGCAGACTGGCCATCGCCTGGTAGCTCAACACCATCGCCGCGGCGATGGCCAGACCGGCGACGGCGGCGAACGCGACGGCGAACTTGGTGCGCAGCGTCATGATCGGCGCATCGTGTAGCCGACACCGCGCACGGTGCGGATGAGTTCGGGGCAGTCGAGCTTGCGCCGCAGATAGCCGACGTATACCGCGAGATTCTTCGACGCGGGCCCGAAGTCGTACCCCCAGATGCGGTCGTAGATCGTGCCGTGGTCCAGCACGATGCCCGCGTTGTGCATCAACAACTCCAGCAGATCGAACTCGGTCCGGGACAGCGAGACCTCCTCGCCACCTCGCCACACCCGCCGCGCCGCGGGGTCCAGCCGAACATCACCGACCAGCAACGTGTTCGCGGCAGAGGGCTCGGCCCGGCGCAGCAGCGCGCGCAACCGCGCCAGCAACTCGTCGACCTCGAACGGCTTGACCAGATAGTCGTCCGCCCCCGCGTCCAGCCCGGCCACCCGATCAGGAGTGTCCACTTTGGCCGTCAGCATCAAGATGGGCGTGCGATCGCCCTGTTCTCGAAGCACCCGGCACACGCCCAGGCCGTCCACGCCCGGCATCATCACGTCGAGCACGATCACCCCGACCTCCGCCCGGTGCACGGCCGTCAGCGCCGCCACCCCGTCGGCCGCCAGGACAACGTCGTAGCCCGCCAGTTCCAAGGCCCGCGACAACGACTCCCGTATCGCCCGGTCGTCATCGGCGACCAGGACCCGTTCGTTCATACGACGCATTGTGCCGAGCGGACGGCCATGAAGAGAGCGGCCTCACCCAACTCTTACCTTGCCGGCAGGCCGCCCTCACCGAGCCGGACCAGCATCGCGGCCATGATTCTTGTGACAGTGGTGCGGGTGCTGCCCGCGACGATCCTCGTGCCGATAGTCCCGATGCTCGCCGACACCGCCGAGTTACGCGAACGGCTGCCCAACATCCTTGGCGCGGCAACGATGCTGATGTTGCTGGCCGGTTACGCGATCACGCCGCTCGCGACGATCACCGGCCGTCGTGGCAGCATCATCCTGCGCCGCGACTTCGCCTTGTGGGCCTGCTTTTTCGCGTTCACGGACCTCATTTCCGCGGCGATCTTGGATGGTGTACTCAACGGTACTGTTGGCCAGTTCGGACTAGCAGCGGGAACGATGGCAACGCTGCTGCTCATCCCACTGGCGGTGACCTCGAACCGCTGGTCCATGCGCCGGCTCGGCAAGAACTGGAAACGGCTGCATCGCCTGATCTACCCGATCTTCGCGGTGATCGTGGTGCACCTGGTTCTCGTTGGCAGCCCTGGGTTCGCGGGGTTCTTCGCTGCGGCGGTCATCCTGCTCGCGATCCCACGCAACCGCCGCGTCAAGCAGTGGTTTGTCAGCAGGCGTAAGGAAGCGGGCAGGCGCTGAGCACCCACCCGCTGCCGGGAAATCAGAACTGCAGGCTCCACGCGTTGATCGTGCCGACGTCCTGGGCGGCGGCGTCGCGAACGCGCAGCTTCCACGTGCCGTTGGCAACCTCGCTGGAGGCGTTCACGGTGTAGGTCGTGACG